>CAZEQA010000191.1:0-2857 GCA_964514265.1 uncultured Planctomycetia bacterium
AATGAATTTGAGTATCTTTGCCCGAAAGTATGTTCTTATTTTGTTTGCTTTGTTTGCTTGTGCAATATATCTGTTTATTAAATATATTCATACCGAAAAGGGTAAATGGCGGTTTGACCAGTTAATGTTAAAAGTTCCAGTCTTATCTTCTCTTTTTCAACGAATTGCTATTGAAAGGTTTAGCAGTGGATTGGCAACCTTGATTGAAAGTGGTGTACCTATCCTTTATGGCCTGGATATTATCAGTAAGGCCACGGGAAATAAGGTGGTGGAAAAGGCGATAGTGGAGGTAAGAGAAAGTGTGCGCCAGGGAAAAGGGATGGCTAGTCCTTTAGAAAGGAGTGGCGTATTTACTCCAATGGTAGTGCAGATGGTGTCTGTAGGAGAAGAAATAGGTGAATTAAGCAAGATGTTAAAGAAGGTTTCTGAGTTTTATAAAGAACGCATTGCTACTACCTTGACTCGGATAGGCACCTTGATTGAGCCAGCGGTTCTGGTATTTATGGGCGTAATAATAGGGGTGTTGGTAATTGCAATGTTTTTGCCTATATTTCAGTTAGCTATGATTGCTAGGTAGGAGGCAGTTGGGCCTATCTAACTTATCATAAAATTTATGAGAAGAAAGGAGGGATGCTTGAAGAAATTTAAAATGTAGAATGTAAAATTAAAACTTTAAATGGAGGGAAAGAAGATGTGGTTTTATAAGAAAAAAGGGTTCACTTTGTTAGAGCTGATGATTGTGATAATTATTGTTGGGATTTTGGCTTCATTAGCCGTGCCCAGGTTTATTGCAGCCACAAACAAGACTAAAGAGGGGGAGGCCAAGGCAATCCTGGGCTCTATTCGTTCAGCGCAGTTGAGATATTATTTAGAATACGATGCTTATACTACTACTATAGGAAATTTAGATCTTACGCTCACTGCCAATCCTTCAACCTATTATACATATTCTGCCATAGATAGCGGAGGTAATATTGGCCAGGCAGCGAAAATTCCTGCTGGTTTAAATAATTTTCGGATTAACGTAGTCGGGACAATCAGCACATATTAAGAATATTTTAGAGCTGCGTATCCTGCGAACAAAATTCTTATATGAGGTGATGATATGCCTTTTTGGCAAAAGTCAAAAAAGATAAAAAGAGCTTTTACCCTCCTAGAGATTTTAGTTACCTTAATCATCGTTGGTATTTTGGCAGGATTGACTTTGCCTTTGTTTCCCAAGGCAATGGAATCTACTAGAGCCAAGGAGGCAAAAGCAGCGCTTAAGCAAATTCGGGCTGCAGAGAGGATCTACAGAACAAAAGAAGAGTTTTATTATCCCCATCATACGGCCCCTACGAATAATCCTGAGACAAACGTAGCCATAATTAATAGTTTCTTAAAATTATTTTTGGATACCCAGGGAAAAAATTGGACATACCAAGTAGGCACTTCTGCTGCTGACCAATTTACTGCCACAGCCAGAAGGACAAGCGGTGGCAATCAAAATGAAACAATTACCCTTGATGAGAATGGAACTGAAGGAGGCACCTGGAGTCCTTAAGCCACGGGAAGTAATAATAAGCGGAGTAGGTAAGGTGAATACGAAATCTGGCATAACTTTAGTTGAGTTAATAGTAGCTACAATGATCGTGGGCATCTTGGCAACTCTTGCTCTGCCCCGTTATATTAAGACAATAGAAACTACTAAGGCCAGAGAAGCTATTGCCTCTCTTGAGCAGATAAAACATGGAGAAATCGTTTACAGGGAAGAGGAAAATACCTATTGGCCAATAGGTGCAACCGAAACTAATGTTGCCACAATTAATTTTCAATTGGGGTTATTTTTAGATACCCGAGAGCCCAATTGGGACTACTCTGTAACTGCCACTGCTGCCGATAAGTTCACTGCCACAGCTAGAAGAACAGGCGGTGGCAATCAAAATGAGACAATTACCCTTGATGAGGATGGAACTGAAGGAGGCACCTGGAGTCCTTAAGTTCTGGTATGGAATTTGAAAAAGCATAGAAGAAATCTTCCAACCATTGAAAATTGCACACCAAAGTTATTGCCGAAGGCAATTTTCTTGAAGGAATAGAGGATAAGGGAATGAATAAACATGGTTTTACCCTGGTGGAAGTGGTTATTTCGGCCCTCATTTTAACATTTGCTGTGGGAGGGTTGCTTTTTGTCTTCTCTACGGAAAAAGGTGTCGTATCCCGCACTGGCCGCAAGACCCAGGCTATGGATTTTGCCCGCCAGACCCTGGAGGGATTGAAGAATGATGTTAATGCGCTAACATGGCCTAATGCAGGAAATTTGGGTACAGTAGGTACAGATATTACTGTTGGTCTTCCAAGTAGCGAGTTAAGGGACAAATTTGGCGGAACCAGGCATTATAGAGTTACTAATATAAACGCTGACGGTGATGCGGCCTATGAAGATGATGAGTACAAACAAGTAACCGTAACTATTGACTGGACTGAACCGTCAGAATAATCATAGTTTTTTCAAGGAAAAGAGGCAATGCTTTCAAAAAGGAGTTTTTCCTTAATGGAATTGTTAGTGGCTATGGCTCTTGTGGGTGTGGTTATTCTGGCGGTAACCAGTGTGGACATTACCAGCCGTAAATTTTTCGCTGCTGCCAGTAAAGAAGCCCGGATTCAAAATGAAGCAAAGATAGCAATGGGGCATATAGCCAGACATCTTCAGTTAGCCATCGGGGATAGGACTAATCCTGGGACCAGTGATGGTTTTAGAATTTTGGGAGGCGGAGGGAGAATTCAAATACAGCAGGATATAAACGGAAACGGCATATTTGAAACGGGTGTTGATAGAACAATCGAATATAGACTAGTGGGAAATAGGATTCGTTAT
>CAZEQA010000192.1:0-2843 GCA_964514265.1 uncultured Planctomycetia bacterium
TTTTAGGTACTTTAGAGAAAGACTGGAGCAAATAATTGGTTTAAAAACATTTGGTGACTTAGAAGATATGAGTCACGGTAGCGGGCGTCTTTATAACGAAGTGAGCAAAAAACTGGAAGAGAATAGCAAAGTGCGAAAAAAACTTATTGAGAAGTTTGCCTCTTGCTTTGCTCTTTACATGGTAATAAAATTCAGGGCAAGCAGAAAAAAGGTTCAGGATTGGTTTGCGCAAAGGCTTGCTCATGACATTTTTGATGATAAAAAGAATGGAGTCAAAATCCTTGAATCTGTCAAGGTAAACAACAAGCACGTTTTAATTGCCGGATGTGGCTTAGCAGGTATAGATATTGCTCTTCTCTCACCACCGGGCGTTTCTGTTCTGTTGATAGATAATAATGCCTTTATAGTAAATGCAGTTCAAAAAGCGATTGAGATTGTAAGAAATTCAAGCGTAAAAGTCATCAATGTTGATTTAGGAGCGAAACATCTCTTGCGAGGTATAGTGAGAAGAGGCTTTTATCAAAGGCCATTTTCCCATATACAAGCGGATAAGGTGCTTCATGAGCTTAGCAAGGAGAAACGCACACAGTTCCTTAAAACCGTTGCTAAATTACTCGCGCCAAACGGGACCATCTCGATTTATGATAAAGAACATGAAGAAAGAGGTAAGGTATTAACTATAGAGCAACTTATAAAGGAACTAAGAGTCGGAGGATTTCATACGAGCAGACCGAAGATAGTTTATAGAGGCACAAGTTGTGAGTTAACAAAGTCCTATAAGGTCGTTGCAAAAATAGAAAAAAACATGAACAAAGCCTTCGGTCTACTCTTGCCGCTGGTTTTTCTGCCGCAGATTTCAGCATTTGGGCAGGGTTTACTAGAGTGGCTTATTTACGGTGGTAAAATCGGCGGCGGGTTGCCGTCGGCAGGTAAACTTCTTGTCCTTTCCAACACCGCTCAAATAAATATCCTTCCCGAAACCCTTCACAATCATTTTATCCTGGCTCACATACAGTTATGGTGGGTAATACCATTGATATTAGTGATTTCTATTATCGTTGCGTTGGTAAAATCTAATAGAAGTATCTCTCTTGGAACGAAAGCGTCTCCAAAAACTGATTCGCTCCCCCAAAAGAAGAGTATTTTCACAGAGAGAGTTCTCCTGCCAATCTTTGCGATTTTATTGATTCCGTATATTATTTTTGGCGTCCTGTGCGAACGTAATGACGTAAGTAGAGGATTAGACGGTTTACTTCCTTCTTTTCTCTCAGAGCATTTGGGGACTTTTGGCTGGGCTTTTGGTTTGCTTCTATTTAAGCAAGTAGTAATGTCTTGGTGGCTTAAGAGATGCGGTATTAGTTTTCAAAAGAAGGCAACTACTATTTATTGGGCTATTGGTACTCTGGGTCTTCTGTATTATGAAACAATAGGTTTCTATTATGGTTCACCGCATATTTTCGACATCTTGCTGCCGTTGCTTATTGCTGTGCCATTTGTCTATTCGCTTGACATGATACTGATTGAGTATAGTGAGCCGACTCCTGTCCAGCCAGAAAGCAATGCCCTAGCCAGCCCCGGCGGCACAGAAAGAGTCGTAGGGCAGAAGGTAGATTTGCGTGAACAAATGCGCACAAAGTGTAAGGTAGAGGTTCCCCAGATTTGCGCGGAAGACAGCGGAAGCATTTGGCAAAACTTAAAAAAACTTAAGTGTTTCCAAGATGCGCAAATAATAGGCTTTTTTAGCGCACTGCCCTTAGAAGTAGATACCGGTTTTATGATTGATGAATGCTTAAAGATGGGCAAGAGAGTAGCTTTGCCCAAGTATGAGGAACGGGCAAAGGCCTTACGTTATTATGAGATTGAAGACAGGAGTGCCTTAATAAAAAATTCAGACTATCTTGACTTCTTAGAGCCTAATTCGAATATCTGCCGGTTTATTTCAGCAAGAGAATTGGATATTTTACTTATTCCCGGCCTGGCCTTTGACAGGCAAGGCAGCCGCCTGGGATACGGTACGGGTTATTATGAGCGTTATCTGGCCAAAGTAAGAGCGCATCTTACCATAGTCGGCTTGGCGTTTGATTTTCAGGTACGGGAAGAAGTCTATAGCAACGATGAAGATATAAAAGTTGATTTTGTAGTCACAGATAAGCTAACCTACGCCCGGCCGCAGATAATAATTAACGGTTTCCTAAACCAAGACAGGCTGGTTCAGGCAAAGGTTGGGATATTGATGAATGAGAGCAAGCTTGGATTTTATCATTGTTCAAGTTTTTATATTAATGGTAAATACACAGGGCATGTTGATGTATTTGTAGCCGACGGGGAAATGGAGGCGTCTTCTTGCTTTGGGCTGGAGGTGATAAGTGAGGAGGAGGGCAAAGGCTTGGGTGTGCAGATTTTACCCCGGGCATTTATCTGTGCAGCCGCTGAGGCGAAATTACGACAGATAGAAGTGCCCAGATGGGTTTCTGTTTATTATGAGATTAGTAAAGATCCCGATATACAAGGTAGAGATATGGTGCGCGTATCAAATTTAAAAAGCCTCCTAAAGAAATTAGGCTTTAATGATTATTTAGAGCAATTTGAGCGTGATGAGCTAGAGGATTCACAATTAAGACTTTTGATGCAAAGACATTCCACACGTGATAGAAAACTTATGGGTACTTACTATGTCATTTTAGGTCGCTTAGGCCGGATAATCGAGGAGGGGAGCGCTCCCCGCTCTCGCGGTAGCTCGCTTATCCTGTCCCTCGTGGTCGTGATGGTGGTTTTAGGAGTAATCTCGGCGGTTTTGTGGGGTGTGGGTTTTCTAATTCATCACTGGCCGCAAATCCCCAACC
>CAZEQA010000193.1:0-1586 GCA_964514265.1 uncultured Planctomycetia bacterium
CCCTGTGGAGTCTCTACCCATGCAGAACTTCTGGGCAGGGCATTAGTTCAGATGGGCCATAATCTTAAGGTCTTAGCACCGGTAGAATATGAGGATTATCAAACTGATAAGGATGAGCCCTATGTTCTGAGGTGTTATAGACGTCCCAAGAAAAAAGAAGGATTCTTCTTTAATCCCCAGTCTTTTCTTGAAGATAATTGTGATATCTTTATAGTGCAGAATCTTGAGATCCTACCAATGGAAGAACTACTTAAGATATATCCCAAGATAAAAGAGCGGGCCAGGACCGTCTTTGTAGTCCATGAAGGTAAACCGCCTAAAGATTCAACCTTCTATAAATTTGACTGGGATGCCGTTGTCTGTTTTGATGAACGATACAGAAAGTTTCTTTGTAACATTTACACTGAGGATAAGATACATATAATCCCCTATCCCTGTTATCCTCTAATGCCAGGAGATAAAAAAGAAGCTCGGCTCAAACTAAATCTTCCTCTGGATAAAAAGATAGTCTTTAACTACGGTATCGGGATATATCGCCACCTCCATCTTTTACCGACAATAGAACGTGTAAGTAAAAAATACCCGCTTATCTTTCTTACCCTGACCCATATCCAGGAGTGGTTTGATTTGTTTGATGCAGCCAAGACTAGATATAAATTCATTGAATTAAGGAACGGCAAGCTCCCCATCAATACGCTTTACACCTATTTGCACGCCTCGGATTGTCTTTTGATTCATAAAGATTCAGCTGAGGCGGTAGTTGTTCCCTCAACTGCATATCTCTGTTTAGGGGCAGGCCGGCCTATTCTGGCCTATAATACCAATTTCTTTGAAACCTTTGACAAAGAGGTCTTAAAATATTCGAGCCTTCAAGAGGCACTGGAAGATGTATTTGAGGAAAGAGACAATGTTAAGTTCGTCTTGAGGACAGCGGAAGAATATGTGAAGAAAAATTCATCGATTGAGGTGGCTAAAAAGTTTATTCAGCTTTTTGCATTACTGTTAAATCCCGATAGAGATACTAATCTTGAGAAGACAGAGGAAATAGAATTTCTAACGGGGCAAAGAGACAGGTAAGATATGGGAAAAATCAAGATTGCTATAGTTGGAATAGGCAACTGTGCCAGTTCTCTAATACAAGGTCTGGAGTTTTATAAAAACTCACCAGAAAAAAAAGTTATTGGCTTAATGCATTATGATATCGGTGGATACAAGGTAGAGGATGTCGAAGTAGTAGCTGCCTTTGACATTGATAAGCGAAAAGTAGGTAAACCTTTGAATGAGGCGATATTTGCAAGACCCAACTGTACTAAAATATTCTGTTCCAATATTTATGAAGATGGCGTAATAGTTAAAATGGGAAATGTTTTAGATGGCGTAGCTTCTCATATGAAGAATTATCCTCAAGAACGCGCCTTTGTAATAGCAGATGAGGCACCTTCTGATGTAGTAGCAGAGCTCAAAGAAAGCGGCGCTGAGGTCTTAGTTAATTATCTTCCTGTGGGTTCAGAGCAGGCCACCCGTTTCTATGCCCAGGCTTGTTTAGATGCTGGGGTTGCCCTGGTTAACTGTATCCCGGTATTTAT
>CAZEQA010000193.1:1596-2838 GCA_964514265.1 uncultured Planctomycetia bacterium
GGTCTGCCCGTTGTAGGTGATGATATAAAGTCCCAGGTTGGCGCTACTATCACTCATAGAGTTTTGACTAGGATGTTTAATGACCGAGGAATGAAGTTAGAAAGGACATATCAGTTAAATACCGGTGGCAATACCGATTTTCTTAATATGCTTGAGCGTTGTCGACTCGATTCCAAAAAAAACTCAAAGACTGAAGCAGTGCAGTCGCAGTTGGGTAAGCCTTTAGAATCCAAAAACATCCACATCGGTCCAAGCGATTATGTCCCCTGGCAGAAGGATAATAAAGTCTGTTTTATCCGCATGGAAGGAAGGGGCTTTGGAGATGTAGCGATGAACCTGGAGTTGAGACTATCCGTTGAAGACTCGCCAAATTCAGCCGGCGTGGTTATTGATGCGATAAGGTGCTGTAAGTTAGCCTTGGATAGAAAGATAGGCGGCCCTCTTGTTTCTGTATCTGCATATACGATGAAGCATCCGCCTGTTCAATATCCAGATTATAAGGCTAAAGAGATGATGGAAAAATTTATCGCCGGTAGCCTTGAGAGTTAATTATGATTAAGAACTTATTATTAGCTTTTATTCCAATATTTGTGGCTGTTGATGCAGTGGGAGTCTTACCAATTTTTGTCTCACTTACTCAGGAGCTTAAGAAAGAGGAAAAATCAAGAATTATCTTTCAGTCAATGCTCACAGCTATATGCTTAGCGGTGGGTTTCATATTTTTAGGCAAAATTGTATTTAAACTTCTTGGTATTACCTTAGGCGATTTTATGGTAGCAGGAGGTGCTGTTCTTTTCTGTATTGCCATAATGGATATAATAAATCCGGGGAAGAGGCGCCGTATACCAAGTAATGAGTTAGGTGTCGTTCCATTAGGCACGCCTTTAATCGTTGGCCCGGCTGTATTAACTACCTCATTAATTATTATTGGTGAATATGGCTTATACGCTACATTGTTCTCGGTTTTAGCTAATGTTATATTAGCCGGCATAATCTTTTCTCTTTCTGGAATTCTAATAAGGCTTTTTGGCGAAGCAGGCTCTAAAGCCCTTTCCAAGATTACCAGCCTATTTTTAGCTGCCATAGCTGTTATGATGATAAGAAAGGGCATAACACAAATTTTTAATTTATAAAAGAACTATCTCTCTTATTCTAGGTTTAGACAGGCAAGCAATAGTTTAGTTTGCCTGTTTTTTGTGTGGAGTAGAATAAATATAGAAAGCTCCTTAGATATTGAGATAT
>CAZEQA010000194.1:0-2819 GCA_964514265.1 uncultured Planctomycetia bacterium
ATCAATATGTACATAGTATCCTTTTGGATCATAATTTCTTTGGCTAATCTTGAAAATGGTGCCTCTATTTTAAAGGTGTCCAAAAGATGAAATTCATCTAACATAAGTATACAGGAGGTACCACTTTCTTGCTTTAAGACAGCAGTCAAGGATAATAGATTTTCATAGATCTGGTCAAATTGTGTGTTTTGTACATTCTTAATATTATTTTCAATTGCCTGAATAATCTCTATTGTTCTGGGTATGTAATTTTGGGCAGCCTTTTTAAGAGATTCAAGCTCAACGCTTGTTTTGAGATCTCTATTCTTAAGATAGTGATAAAGAAGGGTGCCGAGAAACTTGTAGACAAAATGACTAAAAGAATTCGCCTTCAAATTAATATAGATGGGAATAATTCCAGGATGGCTAAAATTAAAAAAGAGGCGTAGGATAAGCGAAGACTTACCGATGAGCTTAGGGCCCATAATCGCAATATTCTGCCGATAACCTTCTTTTAATCCTTCAACCCTTTTAGAAAGAAGGCCTAGAGCTTTTCCTCTTCCAAAAAACTTTTCTCCGACAACAGGGTCACTAAACATCTTTCCTTATGGCAGATAGAAAAAGGGGTTTTGGGGTCGATACCCTTTTCTGATTTCAAAATAAAGTTCTGGTCTATTTGTCCGGCCCGTGCTCCCCGCCTTGGCAATAACTTGACTTTGCTTTACTAGCTGACTAAATTTTACCAGATTCCTCGAGTTTTGTGCATAAACTGTTGAATATCCGTCCAGATGGTCAACAATAATTATTTTTCCGTAGCCTTTTAATCCTTCGCTACAAAAAGCCACTTTTCCCGAGCGGGAAGCTAAAACATTAGCGTCTTCCCTTGTTTGAATACAGATGCCCTTATTTTTTACTTTATCTCTCTTCATTCCAAAAAAAGAACTAACCCTCCCTTTTAAAGGCCAAACAAAGTCTCCTCCTCTATCTTTAAAATCCGTTTGCAAGGTTGAAACTTCGAGCGTTTCAGTAGCGCCGGGAATAAAGATAAGTTGGCCCACATAAATTCGAGAGGTATCAGCGAGTCGGTTAATAGAGGCGATCTTCTGCAGTTCTACTTCATAAATCTTGGATATGCTCCAGAGAGTTTGGCCGCTTTTAACCCGATGATATATTCCCGAGGCACCCTTAGGAGGCGGAGGAGGCCCCATACTAACAGTAGCACAACCGGTTAAAACAGTAAACAGTAAACAGTAAACAGTAAACAGTAAAAAAGATTTTCCAATTTCAGTAGTTATATCTGTTTTTTCTTTATTCATCCTTACCTTTGACCGTTTCGCGACGGTTAATAAATACTGTCAACTGTGAACTCTCAACTGTAAACTAATACAAGCGGGTGAGGGGAATCGAACCCCCGCTACCAGCTTGGGAAGCTGGTGTTCTACCATTGAACCACACCCGCAATATACATTGATTCAGTTTACCTGCTACCATCAAACTACGCCCGCAGCTAAAATGAGCACATCACTTAGCGAAGAAAGTGCGCTAAGCGATAAGTGCGAATTTTATTGCGAGGTTGCCTTCGGCAACCGAAGCAACCCCCCCTCCTTTAGAACCTTGTCAAACGCTGAAATTTCCTAAACCTGTGTTCAATATCTTTTCTATTCAGCTTTCTTAATCGGTTCAGGCTGAAATCTTCGACAACATAAGAGGCCATGATCGTGCCATAGACAATAGCCTTTTTAAAAGATGGCTCAGTAATCTTGGGGCGTGTGGCAAGATAACCCAAAAAGCCGCCGGCAAATGTGTCTCCTGCGCCTGTAGGGTCTAAGACCTCTTCCAATAGGTATGCCGAGACAGAAAACGAAAAAGTACGCGAAAAAAGCAGGCAGCCATATTCCCCTCTCTTGATGATAACAAGGCGTGGGCCACAAGTAAGGAGCGCTCTTGCCGCCTTAATTAAATTAGACTCTTGAGAAAACTCTCGGGCCTCGGAATCATTTAATAACAATATATCACTTTTCTTAAGAACGCGTTTAAGCGCTTTTCTTTCATGTTCAATCCAATAGTTCATCGTATCGGCAACAACTAGTTTATGACTGCCTAGTTGTTTGAGAACCCGTAATTGTATATGCGGGTCAATATTTGCCAAAAAGATAAATTTTTCATTTTGATAGTCCGAAGGTATGCTTGGATTAAAATGGGAAAGCAGATTTAACTCTGTCTTGAGAGTTTGAGGATTGTTGAGGTCGTAGGTATAAAGGCCGGACCACCTGAAGGTCTTGCCCTTTTTTATTTCCAAACCTTCAATATCAATACCGCTTGACTCTAAAAAAGTTATAAATTTTTTAGGGAAATCTCTTCCTATTACCGCTACCAGCTTAACTTTGCCGAAGAAACTTGCGCTAATTGCGGAATATGTAGCTGAGCCGCCCAGAACACTTCTCACTTTACCAAAAGGGGTTTGTACTGTATCTAAGGCAACTGTTCCTACAACTAAAATGCTCATTTCAATGAGGACACAATTTACGCAACCAAAGTGAGCGTAAATTGTTCTGCTTTGTTATTCTTCATTAGTTTGTCCGAATTGACCCCACACCCAGATACTTCGGAGTATTTTTTCGCAGTAACTGGGTGTGGGGTAAGTTCGGCTAACAGCTTATGTTCGCTTCGCTCCATAAGTTGTAGCCTCACTTAGTTTCAACGAACAATATTGACTACACATAGTGCAAACATCTCTGATGTTGGACTTAGAGTTGCGCTGCATCTTTTTAGGGCGCAGAGGGTCAATGGCCAACTCTATCTGTTTTCTCCAATCTCTTTTCTTGCGCGCCGTTGATATC
>CAZEQA010000195.1:0-2778 GCA_964514265.1 uncultured Planctomycetia bacterium
GGATCGCCTTTATGGAGACGTTGAAATATTTGGGCATACCGATGGCGCAATCCGCACCCTGCTATTCTGTTGAAGATGCTGAAAAAATAGTAGAGGAGCTGGGGTATCCGGTGGTACTACGACCTGCTTATACATTAGGTGGAACAGGTGGGGGATGTGCCTTTAATGTAGAGGAGTTAAGGACTATTGTTAATCGGGGGCTTGCTGTGAGCCTGGTGCATCAGGTTCTGGTTGAAGAGGCGGTTCTCGGCTGGGAAGAGCTGGAACTTGAGGTGGTCAGAGACCAGAAGAATCAAAAGATTACCGTTTGTTTTATCGAAAATATCGATGCCATGGGCGTGCACACAGGAGATAGTTTTTGTTCTGCGCCAATGCTTACGGTTCCCCAACCCCTCCAGAAAAGAATGCAGGAACTTTCCTACAAAATAGTAGATGCTATCGGTGTGATTGGCGGGACAAATATTCAGTTTGCCCATAATCTAAAAGACGATAGGTTAGTAGTAATCGAGATTAATCCCCGGACTTCGCGTTCTTCGGCACTCGCTTCTAAGGCAACCGGTTTTCCCATTGCCCGCATTTCTACTAAACTTGCTGTCGGCATCACGATGGATGAGATTCCTTATTGGAGAAAGGGGACGCTCGAAAATTATGAACCTTGGGGAGAATATGTGGTAATTAAATTCGCCCGCTGGGCGTTTGAGAAATTTCCCAAGGCCAAAGATACTCTGGGAACACAGATGAAGGCAGTGGGCGAGGTGATGAGTATCGCCAAGACATTTAAAGAGGCGTTTCAGAAGTCAATCCGTTCTCTGGAAATAAAGAGATACGGCTTGGGCGCAGCTAAGGATTTTAAGATGCTTACACTGGAAAGATTAAAAGAAAGATTGGCTTATCCCTCGAGCGAACGCGTCTTTCTAATCTATGAGGCCTTGCGCAAGGGCGCAGGAGTGGAAGAACTTTATCAGCTCACCTCTATCGGACGTTGGTTTATTAAGGAGATGAAAGAGTTGGTTGAGTTTGAAGAGGAACTGCTTAGATACACCTGGCAGAATCTTCCTGATAAAAAACTGGCCCAGGCAAAAGAATGGGGTTTTTCCGATAGATATTTAGCCGGTCTTTTTAAAATAAAAGAAAAAGAGGTAAGAGATAAAAGAATCGCCATTGGAAAGCAAGCAGCATTTGAAGCCGTTGCTGTCAGCGGCGTAGAAAATGCCGCTTATTATTATTCTACTTATAACGCCAAGGATACCGTCGGTGTCTCTCCGAATAAAAAGGTGATGATTCTTGGCGGCGGGCCTAATAGAATCGGCCAGGGCATAGAGTTTGATTATACCTGTGTGCACGCAGCTTTTGCCTTGCGCGATGAGGGATTTGAATCGATTATGGTTAATTGCAACCCTGAAACCGTATCTACCGATTATGATACCTCCAATAAGCTCTATTTTGAACCGCTCACGGTTGAGGATGTCTTGGCAATTTATGAGAAAGAAAAACCCGTTGGCGTGATTGTCCAATTTGGTGGCCAGACGCCTTTAAATATTGCTCAAGAGTTGAAAGATAATGGTGTAACTATTTTAGGGACAACACCAGAAAGTATTCACTTAGCCGAGGATAGAGAGCGTTTTCGCGAGAAGATGATTACTCTTGGTATTCCCCAACCAGAAAGCGGCACAGCGCGTTCACTTGAGCAAACCTTAGGCATAGCTAAAAAAATCGGTTATCCTCTGATGGTGCGGCCCTCTTATGTTTTAGGTGGCCGGGGTATGGAGATTGTCTATGATGAAAATATGCTGCGCAGTTATGCCGAAGAGGCAATTCAGGTAAGCCCTGAACACCCTATGCTTATTGATAGGTTCCTTGAACATGCTATTGAATCGGAGGTCGATGCCCTTTCCGACGGCGAGGATACCTTTGTTGCTGCGATTATGGAACATATAGAGCTGGCAGGAGTG
This sequence comes from uncultured Planctomycetia bacterium, assembly GCA_964514265.1. Lineage (GTDB taxonomy): Bacteria > Omnitrophota > Gorgyraeia > JAFGHF01 > JAFGHF01 > CAZEQA01. Next base: position 1,953 of record CAZEQA010000195.1, read on the forward strand.
CATTCAGGAGATTCTGCCTGCGCTATTCCCACAAGAACTATTAAAAAGAGACAGTTAAAGACAATAGAAAAATATACAGCGCAAATTGCCAGGGAGCTAAAGGTTGTGGGCCTGATGAATATCCAATACGCCATCTGCGATGATAAGGTGTATATTCTCGAAGCCAATCCTCGAGCCTCACGTACAGTTCCTTTAGTTTCTAAAGTAACCGGGATTCCCATAGCTCATATAGCTACGCAACTAATGTTGGGCAAAAAGATTAAAGACTTTCCAGAACTTAGAACACGCGACCTTCCTTATGTAGCAGTAAAAGAAGCCGTATTCCCCTTTAATATGTTTCCAGAAGTAGACCCTCTCTTGGGACCGGAAATGCGAGCTACCGGGGAAGTAATGGGAATTGCCAATACCTTTGGCCTGGCTTTCTATAAAGCGCAGGAAGCCGCAGGCACTAAGCTTCCTTTAAAGGGTAATGCTCTCTTGACCGTAGCCGATAAAGATAAACTTTCTTTAGTTCCTATTGCTAAGCGAATTAAGAAACTCGGCTTTGATATTTATGCCACAGAAGGGACAAGTTCCTTCTTAAAAGAAAAAGGCATAGACAATACAGTAATAAATAAAATACATGAAGGAAGGCCCAATATCACCGATGCCATCAAAAACAGAGAGATTAATCTTATTATTAACACACCTGTTGGACGTAGCGGTAAATACGACGATAGTTATATTCGCATAATGGCCATACAGCATAAGGTCCCTTACATTACGTCACTTACCGCTGCCGAGGCCAGTATCGAAGGTGTTGAAGCTATGACTAATGCTCGACCAT
>CAZEQA010000196.1:0-2776 GCA_964514265.1 uncultured Planctomycetia bacterium
AAATAGCCCCGTTGCTAATGATTATGCCATATTAAGTACACCGGTTATGTTTCTAATAGGGAGTGAAAGCAATACCATTGTGTCCTCACCCGGCAATCTCGAGCAGTTGATAAAAGATTTACAAAAGGGGACAGCTATCCCTATTTATCCATTCTGATTAGAGGAATGAGTAGTTTGTGCAGGGAAATGAAGTAGTTTTGCGGATGGGCAATTATAAGGAAATATAGTATAATTGGGGTGAAGCGTAGGGGTAGAATGAAAAGGAAAAGGCCAAGGCTTAGTCCTTTTTCGGGATAAGTTACAAGTATAAGACTTGACCCCTTGTATGTATAGGAGGGATAATGAAAGTCCTGAAGATGTTATTAGTCCTGTTGATAATCCAGCTTGTTGTGGGACTTTCTTTATCTTTTACTATTAGCACCGTTAGCTCTTATACCCTAGCGGGCACAAGTGAACAGCAGAGAAGCGAAGTAATAGCCCATAAGTCTCCTCTGGTCTGGCGCACGGATGGAGAGGGAGATTATCTCCTGTCCGAGCTTTCCGCAAATGCCGTTCATGAACTTGTTAATGCCATTGAAATTCCCGGGCAGATAGAGGCCCTCACCGCCACCTGGCAGTTTAGCGGCCAGGCAGCCTTAGAAGTCAGCGCCAATAACGGCCAGGATTATACCCCGGTAGTCTATGGCGTGCCTTTAACTTCCGGGTTTGTTAGCGGAAACCACCTTAAATGGAAGGTTACTTTGGGTGCTGAGAGTGAACTTACAGAAATAAAGATTGTTTATACCGATACCCAAAACGCAATGGGCACCTTTGGCGAGCCTGCGCTTTCGGGATTTAACTTTAGAACGCCTCTTTTTATCACTAATACCAATAGTGGCGATGAAGACCTGTTTAATTATCAGATGAGGATAAGAGTAGGTGAGGCAGCTCAGGGGTCAGAAGAAGCAGATGTATATTGCCAAGGGAATATCGAGGCAGATTTTAAAGATGTGCGCCTTACCTGTGCTGATGGCGAGACCCTCCTTCCCCATTATCTGGAAGGGATTGAAGGCGCCTCCCCTAATCGGGTAGCTACTTTCTGGGTAAAAGTGCCCCAGATACCAAAAAGGGGCCTGGCGCTTTTTATTTATTACGGCAATTCACTTGCCGAAGATATCTCCTCAGGCGATGCGGTGTTTGACTTTTTTGATGATTTTAGCGGAGAACTGGACTCCACTAAATGGCAGTCCCAGACCAATTTTGGGGGAGACTGCGGCGTAAGTGATGGTTTCCTTAAGTTGGACGCAGCGGAAATTATTTCTCAAGATTACCAGATTAAAGACGGAATAATTGAATACCGGGCGAGGCCTGAGGCGGGTTATGAAATCCGGGCAATCATCCGCCAGAAAGAAGAGAAACCCGACCTTACCCAACTTGCCTATTCTTCCAGTTACGCAGGCGCCGAGCACTGTATAGCAGTAGGCAACATTGTAAAAACAAATGCCCTTGAGCCCATTTTGCCGCAAGTCCTTTATGACTTTCGTATTATTGCCCGTGGTGCAAACCTTACCTTTGAGAGATACTCGATGCTCGATGCTGGATACTCGATGCTCGATGCCTCGGTAACCTATGAAGACACAGGTGGTTTACCCAGAGGGCAGATTGGCCTGAAAACAGGGGGCGGAGGTAATGGAGATAGTGTGGCCTATTATGATTGGCTGCGGGTGCGCAAATATGCTGAGATAGAACCAAGGGTGAGGCAGAGATGAACGGGTTAAGAAAAAAGATAATTGAGATTTCAAGAAAAAAAGCCAGTGCCGTGGGGACTCTGTTTGTTCTTATTGCTTTGGCAGGACTGGTCTATCTTGGTTTCTCTGCCACCTTTAATGAACTTAAATTTAGACCGATAGCTGGAAAAGAAGCGACAGGCGAGGCGGAATTTACTTTAAGAAAAGGAGAAGAGATTGACGTTGAGAAATTCAAGCAGTCGGACTGGTTCGGTAAGATTATGCAGGACATTGAAGTTGACCAGAGGAGAGTGCAGGCAGGGAAGGACGCAAGCGCATTATTCGTATATAATCCCCGTAATGCCCTGAGAGGAGAATTTCGTAATGAGAAGATAATCGTGAGACCCGCGCCGCCGCCACCGCCTGAACCGGAAGAAAAGTTAGGGCAGGATAGCGAAGGCGAAGAATTAGATAAGTTAGCTGAGAAACAGAGAGAAGAAGTTAAAGAGCCGGAATGGGAGTTTAACTATAAATTACAAGGCATCAGATTTGATGAGCAGGTTGTAGAGATAGCGGAAGTCAAACCAAGGCAAAATGAGTTTGCAGTGGTTTATCAGAGAAAAGGGATAACTGAAATATATGAGAATAAGCCAGAGGGAATAGAGCAGAAATTTGTCATTGAAAGGCCGAAATTAGCAGCAAAGAAGATAGTGCTTGAGGGAACACTGAACACAGATTTAGAGGTAAGAGCGAGCAAAGCAGCATTAGGTTTTTATAATAAAGAAGGAAGAAATGTCTTAAATTATAAGGAGTTAAAAGTCTATGATGCCAAAGGTAAGAAGTTAGCGGCTTACCTTGATTATCACCAGGGAAGTCTGGATATCGTGATTGATACAAGCGGCAGGGTGCGCTATCCGATTTATGTTGACCCAATGCTGAGCACAACTTTTTGGGCGCAAGCCTGCCCGGATGGAACAGACTATAGAGGTTTCGGCTACTCTGTCTCCACTGCCGGCGATGTCAATGGCGATGGTTATTCAGATGTGATTATCGGAACACCGTATTGGGAT
>CAZEQA010000197.1:0-2743 GCA_964514265.1 uncultured Planctomycetia bacterium
TAAAAAATTAATTAATTGAGTGAATGCCATATCAGTAAATGACCCTGTCATTGCCTTTTCTATTCCACCCGGTAAGTAGGCATTAAAAATAATTAATGTAAGAATAACCATAATACCGACCATGATGAGAATGAAAGGAATGATTTCTTTTGATAAGATATTTTCTTTTGCCTTTCGTGGAGGTTCTTCCAAAACGTCCTCATGACTTGGTTCAGCGGCTAAGGCAACATCGGTAACCCCGTCGGTAACCAAATTGAGCCATAACAGCTGAGTAGGTAGCAATGGCAATGGAAGGCCAAGAAGCATCGTAGTTATAATACTTATACTTTCTGCAAAATTAGTAGTGATTAGAAAAGAACTTGCCTGTCTTGTATTCGTAAAAACAGTTCTTCCTTCTTCTATTGCATTCACAATAGAAGCAAAATTATCATCAGCAAGCACAATCGCGCTTGATTCCCTTGCTACATCAGTACCAATTATACCCATGGCAACTCCGATATCCGCTCTTTTAAGTGCTGGTGCATCATTAACCCCATCCCCTGTCATGGCAACAATATGACCTTGTTTCTGCAAGGTTTCAACAATTCTTAATTTCATAGCAGGAGTTAACCTAGCAAAAATAGAAATATGTTTTATCGTTTCTTCAAACTCTTCTTCTGAGAGTTTTAGCAATTCTTGTTCAGTAAGAACCTCTGGATACTCACTTTTTGTTTCTTCGTCAACCAGCCCTATCTCTTTAGCGATAGCAACAGCTGTATCTTTATGGTCTCCTGTCTTCATAATAACTCTAATACCTGCTTTCTTGGCTTTAGTAATTGCCTCCTTTACTTGGGGCCTTGGAGGATCTAGCATACCGACAACGCCAACCAAAACAAGGTCATTGACCAAATCTTCTGACAGGTTATCTGTGCTGGCAGGAGTTATTTTGTAAGCTAAGCCAAGAACCCTCATTGCCTTCTTTGCCAAACTCTGTGTTGTAGCTAGAATTTCCTGTCTCTCTTCTTGAGTTATCTTCTTTTCTCCTTTTTCCCCAAGTATAAAAGAGGAATGGGCAAGGACAGCCTCCGGAGCTCCGATAACATAAATTTCTTTTTTCCTATCTTCTTGCACAAGTACTGAAAGTGATGCTCTATATTTCAATTCTGGATTAAATGGTAAATCATCTATTCTTTTCTCTTTTTCCAGCAACTCTTCTTTCTTTAATCCGGCCTTTTCTGCAAAAACAACCAAAGCAGCTTCTGTGGGGTCACCAATAATTCTATATTTTTCGTCCTCCTCTTTTACTATCCTTGCATTATTACAAACACAAGCGATATGTAAAAGTTTTGATAAGCGGGAATTTTCTAATGGGGCAATGACGTTATTTTTTTGCGAAAAATCCCCTGAAGGCCTCCAACCTTCTCCTGAAACAGTGATTTCATCTTCACTCGGCAAAATTATCTTCTCAACATTCATGGTGTTTTGCGTTAATGTTCCTGTCTTATCGGTTGTAATAACTGTTGCTACCCCAAGAGTTTCAGTTGCCGGCAATGTTCTAATAATAGCATTTCTTTTTGCCATCCTGTAGGCGCCAATAGCAAGTACTATTACCAGTACTGCGGGTAATCCTTCTGGAATTCCAGCAACAAGAGAAGCTATTGTAAAAAGAAAAATTTCAGAGAATTCAAATCCTCTAGCAAAAAAACCGACCAGGAATACTATAAATGCACAGACAACCGCAATAATACCCATTTGCCTTGCCAGAATATCTGTCTTCTTTTCAAAATGACCCTTGACTTTTTTTATCTTTTCTATACTAGTAGCTACTTTACCAATGGCTGTCTTAATACCCGTAGATACCACAACAGCTTTAGTCTGTCCGCCGGCAACAAATGTCCCCATCCATACCATATTCTTACGGTCAGCTAAACCTGTTTTTTCAGGCAGCACTTTAACATCTTTGTCAATAGGAAGTGACTCGCCAGTCAAAGAAGCCTCTACTGTCCTGGTGTTTTTCACTTCAAGAAGCCTTGCATCAGCAGGAATTCTGTCGCCTTCTTCTAAGAAAATAATGTCTCCAGGCACTAACTCTTTCGCATGTACTTGCAATAATTCTCCTCCTCGGAAAACCTTTGCATAAGGCACAATCATCCTCTTTAAAGCCTGAATCGATCTCTCTGCCTTATTCTCTTGAATGAAGCCTATTATGGCATTAATTAGAATTATAGCGACAATTACATAAACATCAATTAAATGGCCAATGAAAAATGAAATGGCAGCAGCGGCAATAAGGATATAAATTAGAATGCTATGAAATTGCTTAAGAAAAATCAGAACAGGATGTTTAGCTTTTTTCTCAGGTATTTCGTTAGGGCCGAAATCCTGTAAGCGGGTCTTTGCTTCTTCATGCGAAAGTCCGCTTATCCCAGAAGATAATTTCTTCAGCACTTTTTCGACAGATTCTGAATGAAATGAATTATTTAACATCTGCATCATCAGGAATACCTTAAAATCCTTTTATTCTTTTAGGATCGGGAAATCTTTTCTAACTCCTTATCTAATAGACGGGTTCGCGACCCCTTATTAATCGGTAACAATTTTTATATCATATTTCATTCAATACAGCAACTTATTTGTGGGAAAAAGCAGACTTCGAGCGCAAGCAGGCGAACCCCGAAACTTCGGGGTGAGCCCCGAGCACAGAGGTGGGTGGGGTAGATTCGGCTTCCCAGCCGCCTGTTATTCTTCTATGAATAGCTTCTGG
>CAZEQA010000198.1:0-2738 GCA_964514265.1 uncultured Planctomycetia bacterium
AGACATCGGGCTTGACGAACTGCATTGTATCATAGATAGCCAGCCCTGAAGTAACTATTCCGCCGGGAGAATTGATATAGACATTAATATCTTTGTCTGAATCTTCCATCTGCAGAAAGAGCATCTGGGCAATAACCAAATTGGCGATAAGGTCATTGACCACGCTGCCGATAAAGATAATCCGGTCCTTAAGCAGACGAGAATAGATATCGTACGCCCTTTCTCCTCTGGATGTCTGCTCAACTACCATAGGCACCAAGGTTTGCATTTGCTGTTCCATGTTTCCTCCCTTCGTATAATATGTCATTAGACACGCTAAATTACAAAACAAAAAGGGGTCAGGCGCTTTTTCCGTAATTCCGTAAAAAGGGGTCAGGCGCTTTTTTGCTAACGCCCTTTTTCTGTTTTAAAGATGCCGAGGATAAATTCAGCCACAGACTTATGTTCACTTCGTTCCATAAGTCTGGGCTTCATTTAATAAGAAGCCGATAGTCTTTCTATCTCTCAATTCTGCTTTGAGGCCCGGGATAAGATTGCGGCTTTCCAAGTGCTGTCTTAGCTCATCTTTAGACTTACCCGGATGCGCTTGAGAAATCTCCGTTAATCTTGCGTCCAGGTCTTTTTCGTCTACCTGAATGTTCTCTAATTGGGCAATCTTTTCCAGAGTAAAAGATAACTTTACCCTGCGGATAGCCTCTATTTTAGCTTCGCTTTCCAATTCTTTCTCTTTGGATTGAATATCTTCTTTCTTTTCTCCCTGCAAAATACGGTTTAGCTTGGCCTGTTTTAATAACTCCTGGGTTTCGCTAGCTACCAATGACTCCGGGACGTCCAAGGAAGCGTTTTTTAAAATCTGGTCCAAAATCTGTTTCTCCAAATCAGCCTTTACCTCTGCTTCAGCATTTGCCTGTAAATTTTTATTGATAGCCTCGCGCAATTCTTGCAGGGTCGCAAAACCCAGGTCTTTAGCAAAGGTATCATTTAGCTCTGGCTTTATTTTTTCTTTTGCCTTCGATTCTTGCAATCTTCCCAAGGTAGAGTCTATCTGGCTTGGTTCTATTTTAATCTTTTTCTTGATTATCCTTAACTTCTTATAATTACCTTTGAGTTTTATCTGCGGCCTAACATCAACTCTAGCGCTGAAAGAAAGCGTATGATTCTTAAATTGGACATTTTCTATCTCAGGAAAAGCAACAGGTGCTAAGTTTTCCTCCTTAATGCCTTTCAGATAATACTCAGGAATTGCCCGTTTAACTACCTCTTCCTCGGCCTTTTTCCCATAATAGGTCTCTAATAAATCTCGAGGGGCATGGCCTGGCCGAAAACCGGGCACGCGGGCAACTTTTCTTATATCCGCAAAGACCTGGTCAAATTCTTGATTAAGCTCATCGCGAGATACTTCAATCTCAATCAACCGGCTGCAGCCTTTTACATTTTCGACTTTTGTCTTCATTTTAATGAGCACATAACTTACGGAACAAAGTGACGTAAGTTATAAGTGCGAGATTCTTCTCTTCACCCAGTTACTGCGAAAAAACTCTACGAAGTATCCGGGTGTGGGGTAAGTTCGGCCAACAGACTTATGTTCACTTCGTGCCATAAGTCTGGGCCTCACTTACATTGTAAATTTCTCGCCAAGATAGATTTCTTTGGCTCTAGGGTCGTTGATTAACTCTTCCGCCGTGCCAGAAATAAGAATTTTGCCTTCCGCCATAATGTAGGCACGGTCGGTTATAGCCAGAGTCTCCCGCACACTATGGTCGGTAAGCAACACACCCAATCCCTTTTTTCTAAGTTCGGTAATAATCTCTTGGGTCTCAAATACAGCAATAGGGTCGATCCCGCTAAAGGGCTCATCCAAAAGGATGAAACTGGGATTAGTAACCAAACCCCGGGTTATCTCCAGCCTTCGCCTTTCTCCTCCAGAAAGTGTGTAGGCCTTATTTTTAGCTAAGTAGGAGATATTCAATTCTGCCAGGAGCCTCTTCAACCGTCGATCTCTTTCTTTCCGGGATAGCCTTAAGGTTTCCAGAATCGCCATAATATTTTCTTCTACCGTAAGTTTACGAAATATCGACGATTCTTGCGAGAGATATCCCATTCCCCGGCGCGAGCGTTGATACATAGCCAGATTAGTAATATCTTTATCGTTAAAAACAATCTTTCCTTGATCAGGTGAAATTACGCCTACAATCATATAAAAGGTAGTAGTCTTTCCTGCGCCATTAGGACCTAAGAGACCGACTATCTCTCCTTTTTGCACCGTGATATCAACCCCATCAACTACCCGGCGGCCATTATAGGCCTTAAGTAAATTTTTCGTCTTCAACAGCATTATTCAGACTCCATAAGCTGGCTAAAACTGTCTGTGGAATAAATAACCAATTTGGGCTCTCCTGTAAGCGTAAGTTTTCCCGTAGCTGTATCGTAGAGCGCTTTCTGGCTATAGGTAATATTGCCTCCATGGTGAATCTCTGCATTTCCTGTGGCCACGACCTTTTCTATTCCTACTCCCTCCATACCTTCTATCTGCTTACTTTCCTCAGCCTCAGTGGGAAAATAGACATCCATTCTATCGGCAAAGATTTCACCCCGGTTATCTTTTACTTTCACCTTGTCCTGAAAAGTTGCCAGGTTATTTTCATAATCGACTTCTAAAGACCCATCACAGGTAATTACGGTAGGAGGGGAGGGTTGTTCACCTTCCTCTGGTAGAGATATTTTCACTATGACATCCT
>CAZEQA010000199.1:0-2684 GCA_964514265.1 uncultured Planctomycetia bacterium
CTCATTGGTTTCCGGCTGCATTTGAATAAAGGGCTGTATCTTGAGATTTTTTAGATGATATTTCATCTTTTCAAACTTACTTAATGATAGGGCATCCCTAACATAGTAATTGGCCAAGTCCACTTCATCCGCAATCAACTCCATATTAATCCTAAACCATTTCATTTGACTTACTTTCATTGCTTCATTTACAAGGCTCGTTTTGCCATAGCGTCGCGGGCTCATAAGTACTATGTGCTGGCCAGCAGTTATCTCAGAGACTATCTCTTCTATCTCATTCTCACGATTAGTGAAATATTCTCCAGTTACCACATTGCCAAACTTAAAAGGATTCATCCCAAACCTTCTCTTTTCGTCATTACGTTAGAACTCGTTACGGAAAACATCGTAACACATACTGCTAAACCTGTCAAGGTATAATATTTCTTTGTTCGTTTATCCTCCTGCCTATTTCCTCAGCTATTTTTCTTAGCTTCCTATCCTGTTCTCTTGTGATTGTCCGGGGTAATACTTTGTAGCCTGTAAACGCTAGTTTTCTTAAGGGTTCGTAAGGTAAACCTTTGTTTTCTATGTTTTTTAAGTAAGTATCAATAACCTGCCTTAACACCTCAGATTCACTTTTACCCTGTTTTTTGGCTAAATTTTTGAGCTTTTTGGCCTGTTTAGGGGTTAAATTTGGATATAGGGTGGTGTAATTTCTTCTGCTTGGATTTTTCTTAACTAATTGTCTTTTATAGGGTAAGGTTGTGTGAAGCTCTATGACAAGGCTTTTTCGTGTATTGAGTCGGCAAGATATGGATGGTCCCTGTTTTAATGAACAGATCCTTGATGTCTGGGGATAGCCGGGAGCGCTCTCCCAATAAAATAGCGGATAAAAGGGCGTCTTGCGGCGGGTTGAGGTGCTCAAAAATAATCTGGTGTAATTTCTGTTTAAATTTAAAGATTGATCTGGGTAGCCTGTCATTCAGACTGTGTCGTAATGTAGTTGCCTGATTTATCAGGCCTAGCATAGGTCGCCCAATAAATTGGGCAACTACAGTATGGCTGTCCGAGTTGAGCGACTTCGAACGGTTCGCTCGCATTGACAAGAAGGCATCCTTCTCCTTTACCTTTAATAGGCCAAAGATATTATGATTGGCGAGATACTCCCGATAATCAAAGCCGCCGGGATTACGTAAAGTTGGTGGCCGAGCAAGCAAACCTTGCAAGAGCAACTCATCGCCATACTGAACTTCCCTTTCTCCAAAGAGAGTTACCTTGATTAATCCTTCCACATTCTGCCAGGTCTGCTCAAGCCTTAAATCGTAGGTCTGAAAGGTAAAATTTGTCTTCTTGCTATGATAGAATGTCCGGGAAACTTCCGGGCTTGTAGCTACCTTTCCCCTGATATGAACTTTTTGCGGCTCATGGGAAAGAAAATTAAGAATATGATTAGCAGGATAAATCTCGGAGTTTTTAAGGTGAAGGGCTCCGGCGCAACATATAGCGGCAGCCAAAGATAGAGAAAAGAGAACTTTTTTATTCAAGCCGGCTAAGGCAAAAATCAGAAATAGAAAGAAGCAGGTGTAAAGCAAAAACAAAGGGATATCAAGAAAATTGCCTTCGCCGATAGCTCTGGTGCAATTTTCGCAGTGGTATATGCTACATACTTTATATACCAAGACAAACTTAGCAGTCCATATCCCTGAACAGAAGAAGATACAAATTAGGCTTAAGGGGTTGGTTTTCAAAACTTATTCTAAAATTATAGTTATTATTTTTTTTTCTAATAATTATTTTACCATGACTTTATTTAGGCTTCAAGAAATCATTCTCTTCATTTTCTTGCTTTACCCGCGAGTTGCCCACAGGCAGCCCGGATATCTTCGCCCTTTGATTCTCGCAGGGTTACGCTTACTCCACGCTTAATAAGTCTCTTCATCAATATATCTATGTTTCTTCTTTGGGTAGATTGTAAGTTTAGATTGGGAATTGTACTATATGATATTAAATTCACCTTTGCTTTTAACCTTTTGGCTATTGATGCAAGTCTATCTGCGTCTTTTAGAGAATCATTCTTATCCCTTATTAAAATATACTCGAGCGCAATAACTCTTCCTGTCTTATTTATGAAGTTTTCGCACGCTTTAATAAGTTTCTCCAATGGATAACATCTGTTAATCGGCATAAGTTCATTTCTTAATTTATTGTTTGTAGCATGGAGTGATACAGACAGGTTAACCTGAAGTCCTAAATCTTTAAGTTTTTGTATTCCTGAAATTATTCCACAGGTTGAGATGGCAATTCTTCTTGCGCCTATGTCCATTCCTTTTGGGTTATTCATTATCATAATCGCTTTTGTTACATTTTTTAAGTTATCCAGTGGCTCGCCCATACCCATAAATACGTAATTAGTTATTTTATGCTTAAGATTGTCTTGTAAAAACATTATCTGGTTTATAATCTCTGAGAGGGTAAGATTTCGCACAAAGCCTCTACATCCACTGGCACAAAAGGCGCAAGCAAATTTACAGCCGACCTGGGAGGAAAGACATATCGTTTTTCTATGTTTTGCATATATCAGGACGGTTTCTATAAAATTTCCATCTGAGAGTTCAAGGAGAAATTTTTCAGTCCCATCCGCAGCCTTAAGATGTTCAGAAAGCCCAAGAGTACTTATATAGTAACTCTGTTCAAGTCTATCC
>CAZEQA010000200.1:0-2647 GCA_964514265.1 uncultured Planctomycetia bacterium
TAAATTTAGTGAAGGACATTTATTGCCAAGGTTGCCGCAACCTTTAGGTTTCGTAATGTCTTGGTAAATCATTATGCACGCAGGCTGAAGCCTGCGGCTACCATTTTTAATGAGCGGGCAGCCGCACCTTTTAGAGGCTGTCTGATAATTATCATTTTCGTTATTTTTAGGGTCATTGCAAAGGCGACCGAAGGGAGTCCTGAGCGAAGCGAAGGAACCGCAGTCTCTATTTTACCATAATATAGTAAAAAGGGGTCAGGCGCTTTTTTATTTTTATACGGAATAGATAAGCAATACGCCAATGGTTACGGCAAAAAGCGCATGGACGCGCAGAAATGTAATCGGTCTTTTTACCCACCAGTCTAATATGGATATCGCCTTCTCCTGATTAATGATAAATAGCCAAATTCCCTTGGCAATCGCCAAAATACCGAATGCAACTATAAACCCTCTCCATCTGCATTGCGAGGCAACAAATAAGAAGATAATACCTATTAGAAGAGCTAAGGCCCCTCCCAGATAAAGCCTTTTTTTGCTCTTCCAGAATGCCATATACTGCTTGATGATGCTTGGCTTTATAAAATAAGCAACCCCAAAACCCACCATAAAAATACCAAGCAACTTTACCAATGCAACCATGGTCCACTCTCCTTTTTAAATGAGGCCATAACTTATGGAACAGAGTGAACATAAGTTATATGGCCGAGATTCTTCACTTCGTCCTACACTTCGTGCAGGACTTCGATGGACGATCCTGAGCGAAGCGAAGGATCTTGTTCAGAATTGTCCATCGAGTCCTTGAGCGAAGCGAAGAACGAATTTATCCCGAGGGTGCAAAGCACCCGAGGGATCTACTCCTATTCTATGCGATTAGAAGGTTTTTGGGGCGCCGCCGCCGGCAATGCCAAACAATAGCATCAGGATTACTACCTGAATAACCCAACCAATCGCACAAACCCCTACCGCACGCCCAGTGCTTTTGTAATCAAGGGCAGACCTGACCGCAATCACCATAGCCACAAGCATCCAGATTGAGGCAGCGAGAAAAACAATTCCTCCTAAGCCCGGAATAATACCTAATACGCGAATCAATCCGGGTGAGCTGGAAAAACCGATAGTGCGTAAAAGCTCCCCTATGTCTGCCTTGGTCTGGGGCTCAGGAAGCCATTTAGTACCGATAAAGTAGGTAAGCGAGGCCCAGATATACCAGCCGACCAGGGCGGCAACTGTTCCGAGGAAAATCCCACCAAGGCCTCCTTTGGCAATAATCCCTATTCCTGCGGCCACACTGGAAAGAACCACAACCCCTATAGCCTGCCCCATTGCTGTCTTATCCGCCTCAACCTCTTCATAGAGATTCACATCCAGCTTGGCAGCGCGAATCATCCGATCTGTAAAACTAGCCATTTTCCCTCCTTTCTTGGTAAAAGTTATGGTTGATGGAAAAAGTCATTTATTTCATCAATGTCAGAAATACATCTGCATTTTGGTAATGCTCTTATGAATGACTTTCCATAACCCTTAGTATTAATGCGTGGGTCCAGAACCGCTACCACACCTCTGTCCGACTTAGTTCTTACCAATCTGCCAAACCCTTGCTTGAACATCATTATTGCTTGCGGCACCTGGTATTCCGGGAAAGGCTTGCCTCCTCTAGACTCTATCAGTTCAAGTCTCGCTTCTGTTATAGGATCATCGGGTACAGCAAAAGGCAATTTTGTAATGATTACACATTCCAAAGATTTTCCGGGAACATCCACCCCCTGCCAAAAAGTAGATGTTCCCAATAAAACAGAATTTACACTCCGCTTAAAATCTTTTAGCAACTCATAACGAGGTCTATCTCCTTGTTTAAGCAGGTTTATATCTGCATAATTTGACATTAATTTATTAAAGATAGTATTCAACATTCTATAGCTGGTAAATAGAATGAATATCCGCCCTTTCATAATATCGATTATTTTCTTTATGTGTTCTAAAACCTGCGCTTGGAATATTTCAAATTTATCATTAGGATCTTCTATTTTCTTTGCGAGATATAACAAAACATTCTGACTATAGTTGAAGGGTGAATCTAAAAGTTGTTCATCGCAATCCTTTATTCCAAGACGCTTCTTAATAAACTTAAAGTCATTCTTTGTAGCTAACGTAGCTGATGTAAGTATGATTGGTTTTATTTGACTAAATAATTGTTTGTCTAGCTCTTCGGCAATTTCTATGGGAGCTGCAAAAAGTGAATATCTAATACCTCTTCTCTTTTTAAATATTTCAATCCAATAGACGTAATCAGCCCGAGCATGATTTAAAATAAACGATAAAGATGTTATTGTCTTATTAATCCTTTTCAAATAAGAAGTTATTAGAACTGCATCTTCTTCATTCTTTATGTGAGCTAATAACTCTGCTAAGGATCCAGAAAGATGTTTTAAAGGTTCTTCTAAAAAATTGAAAATGATATTTTTTGTTCTTATTCTTTTTGAATCACTTTCTGAACCAAAAATTCTATTGATTTCCTGAAAAAACTGCTCAGATGCCTGCCTTGCTTCTAATAGCCGCTTCTCGATATCCCCAGCGGTTTTTCCGCTGAAACTCCTGAACTTAACAAGCAAGCCTTTTTGAGTCTTTGGGTTATATATCGAATCGAATA
>CAZEQA010000201.1:0-2624 GCA_964514265.1 uncultured Planctomycetia bacterium
AAAAGTAACTAATCTTCATTCAAATAACCTTCTATATTTATTTTATGCTTCTTCAACTTAATCAATTTTTACTCTTTAAACCCGATTATGCAAGGATGTATCTTTATTATGCTTTTATAATAGAAACAGGCTTATTTGTTGTGAGTAGCTGTTTTTTATGCCATAAATTTTGCTTAAATAAGTTATTCGATAATCTTAGAGGGCCTTTAAGCCCAGAGATAAAAAAAGGAATATATCTTTATTTTCCTCTTACTATAAATATATTTTACCATCTTTATAGGGATATTAGATATGTCAATCCATTATATTTCTGTTTTCACTTGTTAATCTTGGCTCTTATTTATATTTTTTATAAAAAGAGGTTTTATCTGCGCGGCTTCAAGAAAGAAATAATCCTAAATTTTATAAAGCGAGAAAAAACCATAATAATTTTTATACTTTTATTTTCTTTTTTGATAAGAGCTATCTTCGCATTTCACATAATACACTTGACAAAAGATGCATTTCCTACTGCAAGTGATGATGGCCCCACATACAACGAAAACGCTATTCTTATAATGCAAAGTATTACAAATCTTATTAGCGGAAAAAGAATAATTCCCAGCTCATATGACCCGGGCTATTCCATTTTTCTCGGGTTTCTATATAAAATATTCGGGCCTAACTTCTATACGGCAGCATTGATTCAGTCAGTACTAAATAGTTTAATGATTGTAGCAATTTATTTTATTACAAAAGAGATATTTAATAGAAAAATAGGGATAATCGCTGGCTTACTCACTGCAGTGAACCAGCCTTTAATTATGTTTTCGGCAGTCCTAACAACAGAAGCACTTTATATCCCATTATTGGTGTTTTCAATCTATTGCCTTATAAAATTTTCAAAAAATAAAGATACAAAAAAGAAATATTATTACCTGCTGTTGGGAGGAATTATTATGGGATTTGCTATTATTACAAGGGCAATGCTTTTATTATTTCCCGTAATGGTAATTTGTTGGCTACTCTTACATGAAAGAGGGTTTAAATGGATAAGATCAGGAGTGACTTTGCTTATCGGATTGGTTCCTGCACTCTTTTTGGTAACCATCTTAACTTATACTAATACTGGTGAGTTACAGATATTTACTAGCAAGCAAGATCCTAATTGGGTCGCATTTACTGAGAGAAATGGCTCTAAATATACAGACCCTAGGCATGTGTATAGCAATGCTAGATTGATTGAAATGGGCATTAATCCGTTTAAAGATCCTAAAGGTTCTATTTCAATTTTCTTAAAAAATCCATTAAAGGTTTTAAAAATTGAATCTGAAATAGTGCCCAGAAGACTGAAGATTTTCTTGTTTCATCCCAACCCTGGATATTTTGACCCTATATTTATACTAAATTCTACCACGCCTAATCAATATGCCTCAACATTGGAATTTTATGCCTTATTTATTTTAACAATAGGCATGGTCAATGTTTTAATTAAAAAAGGTATGGTTTATAAATCATCCTTAATAATTTTGCTCATTATTTATTATCTTATTATTCATGTAGGTTTAACTGCAGGGCAGTGTGGCAGGTACAGGGTACCTCTACATCCCTTCTTTATGATTTTTGCGGCTAATGGTCTTTATCTATTTCATAAAACTGTTATATGTAATGCTTCAATATTTAAGGTCAGAAAATGTTAGACATTATTTTTGTTCAATTATACATGGGGTAGTTCGTTGGGCAAGATTATAAAATCTAATATTCCGGAGCATATAATCTCTATTCTTGCATGCCCTGATTGCCGGCAAAGGGTTGCAGAACAGGAGAATATATTAATTTGTAATAACTGCAATAGAGTTTTTGAGTATCTCGATAATAACTTAATTTCCATGATGCCTTCTAGCCTGCTGCCTGTTCCCTCTCTATATTTTGATTCAGAATATATTGAAGCAAAAAAACATATAGAAGAGATATTATCATATCATTATAATTCAGGTTCATTATCATCACGCATTAGTAATTCATATCATAAAATCATTAACAAGCTATCCTTAAATTACGCAGTTCCTCATTATGCAAATATAGACCTTGGTAGTGGTTTAGGAACTATTTTAAATTATATTCCACAAGAATTGCATCCGTTTTGGATTGGCGTGGATAATAATATTGAATTATTAAAATATGTTAGAAAGAAGCATCCGAAGTGCTATTTAATCTATGGAGATTTACAAAGATTACCTTTCAAGACCGCTCTGGTTAAAAACATTTTTTCCCTGGCAGTTTTAGAACATCTTTTCTACCTAGACGAGTCAATCGATGAGATATATCGAATTATTGATGATAATGGTTATTTGTTTGTTACTATTCCAGCAGAAGGCGGAATTATGTTGAACCATGGACGTTTTTTTAGTTCTACGCGACATTTTAAGAAGTTGGGGATTAATTATAAAAAATATATAAAGATTGAACATTGTAACAGGGCAAAAGAAATTATGAATAAATTGAGGTTAAAATTTGAAGTAAAAGATTTAAAATTTTATCCATTTTTAATACCCTCTATCAATTTGAATTTGATAATAAATGGTGTTTTTACAAAAAGAAAGAATAGAATATGACAATCACTACAGAAATTGTATTACTTGATA
>CAZEQA010000202.1:0-2597 GCA_964514265.1 uncultured Planctomycetia bacterium
GGGGGATTAGCGCCTTCACCTTGAAGTGCAGGCCGCCGTGACGCACACCAGCATTCCTACAAGTCGGCAAAAAAATTCAGCGAGCGAACAACAAACACCGGGCAGTTAGATAACTTTAAAGACCTCGTCGTGCTCGCGGACATGCTCGCTGAGTTTTACCCCTACCGCATCTCCTGCCTTGGCCTCCTGCACATCCTTGTGCTCAATCTGTATAGAATCTAAAGTCTGTTGAAAGTCGGTAGTATGGCCTTTGATATGCACTGTGTCACCGAGTTTTAAGCCGTCTTCATCAATCTTGATTATCCCTACTCCCAGATGAGAGTAATAATGCGCAATTGCGCCAATCTTTTTCTCTTCCATTTTTTCACCTCCTCTATTGGGCTTCTACCTCGATATGTTCTGTTACGTAACGATTGAGATTAAAACGGTCAAAATCGCTGATTCCGGTAAATTCCATACCCGTGTCAAAATATACTTTAGGGCTTTCGCCGGCGGCCTCAAACTTTTTCTGCCAGACCACTCTTGCTAAAGCGCGAATAGGGTCTTTTGCATCGGGGAGTCTTATCTCCAATTGTAAAGGGGTCTCGGCAGCTAATTGCTCTTCAGTAACTATACAAAGACCTCTTGCGCTAATGTTTTTTGAAGAGACCTGGACTGTTCCCGGTTTGCCAATAACTGTATAGTTTATTGCTACCGTGGCCTTCAGGCGCAGATACTGCCTTCTTTCTTTAAAAGGCTCTTTTTGCTCCATTAGTCACCTCCAATGACTTTTTAATCATCCCTGCGAATTGGCCGGAAACTCCGGCGGTGGATAGGTGTGATCCCATATCTTTTAATTGCCTTAATGTGTTCTTTAGTATAATAGCCACGGTTGCGATTAAATCCATATTGCGGATAAAGGGCTGAATAATAAGACATCAGGCTATCTCTGAGCACCTTGGCTACAATGGAGGCACAGGCAATAGAAAGACACAGGCTATCCCCGCCAACCACAGTCTGGCAGGGATAAGGCAAGATATCTTTCTTAAACTTGCCGTCTACAAGTAAATAATCTGGTTTTATCTTTAGATTATCCAGGGCCTCCTTTATTGCTATTATCGTGGCCTGCAAAATATCTTTTTTATCGATTATTTTTCTATTCACTATCCCCACGCCTAGATGTGCCTTCTCAATTATCTCCCCGAAGGCCTTCTGGCGAGCGAAAAAAGAAAGCCTCTTAGAATCGAAAATCTTAGCTGTAAATGTGTTTTCTTTTATAACGGCTGCACAAGCTACTACAGGACCGGCTAAAGGGCCGCGACCGGCCTCATCTACCCCCGCCACTGCCTTGTATTTTTTAGGCAAGAGGCGCCTCTCGGCTCTTTGCAATCTTAGATTATGTTGTCTCCAGCTTTTGCGCAATCTTGGATTTTTTCCCAACCTTTTTTCTCAGATAATAAAGCTTCGCCCGTCTGGTCTTGCCGGACCTGACTACTTCAATCCTGTCGATTAACGGAGAATGTAAAAGGAATGTCCTTTCTACGCCCTCTCCATATGAAACCTTGCGCGCAGTAAATGTTGCTTTTAATCCCCTGCCGCGCTTGCTGATTACCGTACCTTCAAAGGCCTGAATGCGTATCTTGTCTTCCTCTTTAATCTTTACATATACGCGCAGCATATCTGCGACTTTAAAGTTAGGTATTTCCTTTTTAAGATACGCCGACTCAATCAAATCAATCTGCCTCATTTTTATTTTCTCCCTTCTAAACTATTGCCTTGAGGAACTGTTCCCAATTCAAGCTAAAAGCGATGCTAAAACCTCGAGCAAAAAAGCGTTAAAGCGCCAACAGATCCGGTCTCTTTTTCCTAGTTCTCTCCAACGCCTTTTCTCTTCGCCACTTCTCAATCATACTATGATTACCGGATAAAAGGACTTTCGGCACGCACATCTTCCGATATATCGCTGGCCGCGTATATTGCGGATATTCTAATAATCCCTGGCTAAAGGACTCGAAGTGCGTAGATTCATCTTTGCCTAAAACTTTAGGGATTAGCCGGACCAGCGTATCAACTAAGACCATCGCCGGCAACTCCCCGCAGGTCAACACATAATCTCCAATAGAAACTTCCTCTGTAACCAGCTTCTTGCGTACCCTTTCATCAATTCCCTCATAATGCCCGCAAATTAAGATTAAGTGCTTACATCTAGAAAGCCTTCTGGCCATTGTCTGGTCTAACCTTTTTCCCTGGGGAGTTAAAAGAATTACCTTAGGATCGCGGGACTTGACCTTTGAATTTACCGATTCGACAGCCCGAAAAAGCGGTTCAGGACGAAAAACCATCCCCGGTCCCCCGCCAAAAGGCCGGTCATCGATCTTGCGGTGTCTATCTTGAGAATAATCTCTTAAATCATGAATCTCTATCTTCACCAAACGCTTTTTCTGTGCCCGCTTGATAATAGATTCATTCAATACAGGAGCGAACATCTTAGGAAAGATGGTGATAATGTCGATTTTCATCTAATAATAATTACCTCTATTTTTAAGTTCCTAAAGGTATCCAATCTCTATTAACGGAATTGCGAAAAAACTCAATCGCCTTGTCCTGTCCTTTTATAT
>CAZEQA010000203.1:0-2559 GCA_964514265.1 uncultured Planctomycetia bacterium
CAATCTGGAGACGGTTTCCGAGCCAATCGGGAAAGTGTCTTTGACCTAATCGGGAAAGTGTCCCCGGGGGTGGGTGAGAGCCGTTCCTAATACTAAAGGCTGGAAGGGGCAGGAGTGGAAAAGAAAAGATCTATCTGGTTAATAAGAACAGCAGGGGTATTTTTTATTTTTTCTGCATTGGGGCAGGGATTTTGCGCTATCCCCGAGATTAAAAATGCCATTAAGGGCATGCCTTCTTATTGGTTTAATAGAATTCATATGTATTGTTGGCTGGTAAATTTAAGTATGTGGATGATAGGAATTTTGGTGTTATACGGGGCTTCTGCTTTCGACAAGGGCAGGAAGAATTATTCAATTATTACGATTTCCGGCCTATATGCATTTGTAATGGCGATATTAATACTTATTTTTACACCTTCTGATTGGTGGCATACAATTTTTATATTCATCGGAGTGATATTGATTTTTTTCTCCATTTTTAGAGGGGAAATCTAAATGACTCACCCATCCGAAGTAACCTTACTTGACTAAATAGAAAATAAATTTGGTGAGAGAGAACGAAAGAAAGTACCCCAAAATCTGCCCCTTTGATATATTGCTCTTTCCCACACCTTCAAATTTCCACCCAATCCTTAAAGGGGCAGGCGTGCCCGTACCCACGCCTGCCCCTTGTGGTTTTTTCTCCCCCTCCTCCTTCGCTTACGCTTGAAGGACAAGTTTCGGCCAGTCCCGAATGTAGAAGTTCAAGGAGAGTTTCTTCGGGATAAATTCGTCCTCCGCTTCGCGAAGGACTAGGACGATTCTGAAGGAAGTGAAGAATCTCGCACATTAACTTACACTCCCTGCGGTCGCATAAGTTAAGTGCTCATTTAAAAGGATTCAAAAAGCAAGATTTGTTCTTTCTCTTTTGGAGGGTAGGCTTGGGCCAAAATTTGGAGGCGGCAAATTTTGGCCCAGTGCGGGTGCAGGCGCGCCTGGGCCGGTAGCCTCAAGATAACCCTTGTGGCTTTTTTAGGTTAGGGGTATAATTAAGCGGAAGGGGGGGGGAGTAATGAGGAAGAAAAACTTGGCTGTGATAATAGTAGTTCTGCTGAACCTTTGCTTATCGAGCCCCGTCTTTGCCGAAACAATTGTTTTTAAATGGGGCACGAAGGTAGAAGCAAACATAATTGAGAAAACAGAAGACTACATAAAAGTAGAGGTCGGTGGAACAGACCTTGTTTACCGTCTTGAGGATATAGAAAGCATCAATGGAAAACCTATCTCTACATTCCAGGAGACTCCTTATACCAGTCCTGCTCAATATCCTGCTTCTACTTCGCCCACTACTGCCGAAAAATCACCTTCCCAAGTTTTTAAAGAGGTTGCTCCGGGAGTAGTCGTTATTACTACCCAACTGGGTAGAGGTAGTGGCGTTATAGTGCATAAAGAGGGGGTAATTGTAACTAATTTTCATGTGATATCTGGGGCAGAGGAGATAGAGGTTAAACTCAAAGATGGCCGTGCTTTTCCTGTAACAGACATTATTGATTACGATGCTTTAAGGGATATATGTGTGCTTAAAATAGATGCCCAAAATCTACCGGTTTTATCCTTAAGTAATTCAAATACTTTAGAACCGGGACAAAAAATTCTGGTTATCGGCGCTCCTTTAGGATTGGAATATACCATTTCTGATGGATTATTCAGCGGATTAAGGGTTTCTAATGAGCTTGCTAGGACAAAAGCCCTTCAATTTACTGCCCCCATATCTAAAGGTAACAGTGGAGGTCCTCTTTTAGATATGCAGGGCCGGGTTGTGGGCATAGTTACTCGGATTAAGCCAGGTGGCCAGAATCTTAACTTCGCTATTCCCATCAATGAAGCAAAAGACTCTATTCATAAATATCCCAAGATGAGCATGCAGGAGTTTAGCGCAAAAATTAGTAGGGCTTATAACTTTTTTCACCTGGGCGAACAAGCTTTAATGCAGTGGGGAAATACAAATGAAGCTATGAGCTATTTTCAGAAGGCTATTGAGATTAAACCCGATATGTGTGAAGCCTATATTTTCATAGGGCAGATATATATGATGTTAGACAACCCGGAGGAAGCAATTCCCATTTTAGAA
Organism: uncultured Planctomycetia bacterium; assembly: GCA_964514265.1. Taxonomy (GTDB): domain Bacteria; phylum Omnitrophota; class Gorgyraeia; order JAFGHF01; family JAFGHF01; genus CAZEQA01. The sequence continues at coordinate 2,111 of CAZEQA010000203.1, forward strand.
AAAGCTAAAGAGTTTCCTATGAATAAACGTATTCATTCTTGGCTATATTCTACGCTTGGGAATGGCTATTGCATGTTGGGAAGAACACAAGAGGGTTTTCTGACGCTGCAGAAGGCAATCGAAATTTATCCAGACAATGAGCTAGCAGCGGGAGGCATGGCTTTAGCATTAAGCCTTAGCGGTAATCACGAAAAAGCGATAATTTATTATAAAGGATGTATTGAAATTAGGCCTACGAGTGCCTATTATTATCGGCAATTAGGTAAAGAATATTTTACTCTCAATCAACCACAAGAAGCAAAGAGATGTTTTTTAAAAGCAAAACAGCTGATTGAAGATGGAGTTTGTTCTGATGCAGGTGGAGGCAAAAATTTATTGCCCGGTATAGATAAAGCGCTAAGTCAACTTTCTACCATATATTAACAAAGGGAGAAGAGGAAAAAGGTGAT
>CAZEQA010000204.1:0-2554 GCA_964514265.1 uncultured Planctomycetia bacterium
GTATTCCCCAGGAGGAAGCCGTCGCTGTGATGCTTGAGAAATACGAAGTCGTCTGCGGTATGTTCTACAAGTTTGAATATAAACATTTCTTTAAGGCATCTGTTAAGGAAAAGATGGAAATTATCATACTATCGCAGGAGCATATCTTAAAGCAGAAAAATGCCAAAGAGCGCTTTCTTGCCTATGTTACTCAATTATCGCAGGCATTTGCGCTTTCGGTTCCCCATAAAAAGGCATTAAAGATTCGTGATGACGTCGGCTTTTTTCAGGCAGTCCGGGCCCGACTTGCCAAGTATGAAACCGGTACAGGCAAGACTGAGGATCAGCTTGATTCGGCAATAAAACAGATTATTTCCAAGGCTGTTGCTTCGGATAGAGTCATTGATATTTTTGAGGCAGCAGGTCTAAAGAAGCCTGATATTTCCATTCTATCAGATGAGTTTTTGGCCGAGGTCAAAGGCCTGCCTCATAAAAACCTTGCCTTTGAGCTATTGAAGAAACTTTTGAACGATGAAATTAAGGCGCGATCCCGCAAGAACCTTATTCAGGGCCGGTCATTTGCCGAGATGCTTGAAAAAACCATCCGCAAATATCAGAATAAGGCTATTGAGGCAGCTAATGTTATCGAGGAATTAATCGAGCTTGCCAAGAAGATGCGCGAAGAGACCAATCGTGGCGAGGATCTTGGGCTTAGTGAAGATGAAGTTGCCTTTTACGATGCCTTAGAAGTTAATGACAGCGCTGTAAAAGTATTGGGTGACGAGACGTTAAAGATAATTTCCCGGGAGCTTGTTCAGGCAGTGCGCAGTAACGTTACCATTGACTGGACCTTAAAAGAAAGCGTTCAAGCAAAACTTCGGGTAATGGTAAAAAGAGTCTTGAGAAAACATGGCTATCCACCCGATAAGGAAAAGAAAGCCACTGAGACTGTGTTAGAGCAGGCTACTTTGCTATGCAAGGATTGGGCAGAAAAACCGGTTGTTGAGGAAAAGTCAGATTTATTCTTTAGCGATGTTATATCTGAGGGAAGGTATGAGGATGGTTATCTTCCGATTTATGACCTTCAGGCTGTGGCGACGGCTTTCGGAGAGCAGCCGACACCTAATATTAAAGGTTGGAAACCGATGGCTGATAAGCCCCATTTGAAAAAAGATATGTTTATCGCACAGGTGGTGGGTAAGTCAATGGAGCCGACAATTCCTGATGGTAGTTGGTGTCTGTTCCGGTTTAAGCATGGAGGCTCACGCAATGGGTTAATCGTCTTAGTCGAATCGCGCCTGGTATCAGACCCTGAAACGCACCAGAGTTTCACAATTAAGCGCTACCACAGCGAAAAAGAAGACCTTGGCAATGGTCAGTGGAGGCATAAACGGATTATCCTGGCCCCAGACAATAAAGCATTTAAGGATATCGTACTTGAGAATGTGTCCGGAGATGACTTCAAAGTTATCGCTGAATTCATAGAGGTTTTATAGGCTGGGGAGTTTGAAGGTGATGATATAAATGAAAATAGAAAGTCAGCTTAATAATATTTTTGACCAATATGACTTAGGTGAGAACAGGCTTACCAATGCACTGCTCCAGATGTTATCTAAAAATGAAGACCTGTTAATTAATTTCCTTAAATTTTATTTTAAAGTTCACGTAAAAAAGAATGCTCATGTATTAATAAGCGCTTTAAAAGAACCATTTGCTGCAGGAGACAGAGAGGAAAGCAGGGAAGAAGTAGAAAGTATACCCGATGGATGGATAGTAGTTAATGGGAGCATTGCAGTAGTATTTGAAGCTAAAATAACTCAAAATGCCATAAGGCGTAGTCAACTTTTATCCCATGTTAAAAGGATTAGAAATATTGAGCAAAAATATTTATGCGTTATTACTCCAGATCACAAAAACCCCGTCAAAAATATCCAGGTACCGGATGTAAATATTGTCTGGATATCTTGGCGCAAGATTTATAGCTGGGCTAGCAACAATACAAAAGAGAATCCTTTATTACAAAATTACCTAACTAAGCAATTTAAGGAGTATTTAGCCATGAAAGAAGACTTAGTAGGATTTCAAGGTATCAATTTTTCTTCGGGCAAATATGATTCAAGCGAGGCAAAGAGAATCTTAAAAGCATTTCTTAAAGAAATAACTCCGGAAATTACAAAAATATATCCCAAGCTGCGTACGGAAAAGAAAGCCTTATCTGAAGGTATGCACGATTATACTGTTTATCACAGAAATGTCTGGTCTTTTATTGGAGCAGGTGAGGACTTTACTAAAGATATACATATGACCTTTTGGATTCAGCAGACCCACTTTGGAATGGGTTTTACTGTTCCCAATAATGCCAGAAGTCGCTGGAAGCGATTGAAGTCTATATTTAAAGATGAAATCCTCTTTGATGCATTCATTGAGAAGCTTTTCAAAGTACGTAATTGTGTGCCAAACGTGTTTCTTGAATTTATACACAGGCATTATCTGGGTATGAAGCAAGGTGTAGTCGACGGTCTAATGGATGTAAATATAGATACAATAAGAAAGCGTAAGAATACACCTGTTAAAA
>CAZEQA010000205.1:0-2527 GCA_964514265.1 uncultured Planctomycetia bacterium
CCCTAAAGGGTAGACTTTCATAATTCCTCTTTATCCACAGGGATAGACCCTCCTATTCCTCTTGAAGGAGGGGTCTTAATGAAAGGTCTAAGGCTTTCAATGTTTGTTTGTCTTTTCTAGTTAAACAAAAATCGCGACAAAGTTTCTCCAACTGCTCTCTGTTTAATCTTCTCGTTAAAAGCGCAAAATAAACTAACCAGTCATCTTCTGGTCTGGGAGATTTAAGTCTTGTTTGCGCCATTTTGTCTAATTTAACCATCGGATGAATTAATTTGAGTCCATATAATCGATCAAAGCGCAAGATTGCTTTTAACGGCTTTCCCTCTTTTAATAATAAAATAAACTCTCGCCCTAATCGAAAGCGGTTCAATCTTTTCAGAAGCCTTGCGCCCTTTACCTTCCGCATTAACCTAAAGGTGTTAGGTTCAACCTTGAAATCATACCTTTGTTCAAAACGAATAGCCCGAAAAATTCTTGTGGGGTCATCAATAAAACTTCTTTCGTGCAAAACCCTAATCTTTCGCTGGGTGAGGTCTTTCTGTCCATTAAACAGATCTAACAATTGTCCAAAGTTGTCTCTATTTATTCTTACGGCCAATGTATTTATAGTAAAATCGCGGCGATTTAAATCTTCTTTTATCGAACTGAAGAATATTTGTGGAAGAGCAGCAACGTATGCGTAGTATTCTTTGCGGCTACTGGCAATATCAATTTTGCATCCACCAGATAAAGTTATGGTCGCGGTGCCGAACCTGCGATGTGCTATCATATCTAAGTTAATCTTGTCTTCTAAAACTTTGGCAAAGGCAATAGCGTCGCTTTCCACAACAATATCCAAATCAAGGTCTGCTACATCCAGTAAGAGGTCTCTGACAAAACCACCAACGATGTAGGCCGATATTCCGTTATCTTCGGCTAAGCTACCAATTTTTCGGATGATATTAAAAATATTACTGGGCAACCTTCGTTTTAACAGCCTAGCAACATTTCTATTCTTTGAACTCTCAACTCTCAACTGTGAACTCTCCATCATGGTCGAGGATGAAATTTACGGTGAATCTGTTTTAAGCGTTCTTTATTAATATGAGTATAGATTTGGGTGGTAGAGATATCACTGTGTCCCAACATCTCCTGAACCGTGCGTAGGTCCGCTCCCCTTTCCAAAAGATGTGTGGCGAAGGAATGACGCAGGGTGTGCGGGCTAATCTCCTTTCTAATTCTAGCTTTTTTAGCATAAATTTTAATAACCTTCCAAAATGTCTGGCGAGATATCTTTTTACCTAACCTACTTAAAAATAGAAAAGATTGGTCTTTCTGTTTAAGCAGCCGCGGCCTTAATTTCTTAAGATATCTACTCAGCGCTCGCGAGGCATAAATTCCTAAAGGGATAATCCTTTCCTTCTCACCCTTGCCTGTACATTTAACAAAACCCATATCTAAATTTAAATCATTCAGTTTTAAATTAGCGATTTCGGAAACCCGCATCCCTGTGGCATAGATTAACTCCAAAGCGGCCTTATCCCTTACCCCCTTCTTTGTCTTTAAGTTAGGGCTACGCAATAAGTCTTCTACTTCTTCGGGAGTTAAGACCTCGGGTAATCTTCTCCAAAGTTTAGGCAGGCCAATGACGCCGGTAACATCCTCTTTTAAATATCTTTCATTAACTAAAAATCTATATAACATCTTTATAGCTACTAAAGTCCGGCTAATAGAATTGCTGTTTAACCCTTTATCTTTTAAATAGAGCATAAAATTTGTGATATTATTGCGCTTAGTTTTAGCAAAGGAAGTTATATTGTTCTGCTCTAAATACTTAATATATTTATTTAAATCTCTCCGGTATGAAGTGATGGTGTTTTCGGCTAAACCTCTTTCTACCGCAAGATAATTTAGAAATTCCTCTAATTCTTTTATCATTCTTTTACCAAGAATTTCTCAATCTGATTATATTTAAATTCTTTCTGGATTTGTCTTCTTTGTTTCTCCAACATATTTTTAATGCGCACTTTCTGAACATGACTTAAGTTATATCCTTCCAATTGTCTGACAATGTCCTTTTGCTCTAATATAAAAACATCCAGCCTGGCTTGCTTCTCAGGTAAAATTAATTCTCGCATCTGTTGCAAACTTTCTAAAGTCCTCTTTGCTGCCAACACTTGCTTCTTGCGATTTAGGTCTTGAGCATCTAGTGAAGTTAGTAACTCATCACGCCAGGCCCGCCAGAATGTAAAATACTTTTTATATGCCTCTTTTAAAGAATACTCGGATTCGTATTCTTTAATATCAATTACTACATTAACCTCCTTTTCCCTTTTAGACTTGCGCACAAATTTCTTGCGAAAGGCCTCACATCCTGTAAGGGTTAAAGATAGACAGAGCAAAATTGGCACTGAAATTTTTGTGCGCATCATTCCTTGATCACTCTTTTAAATTCTGCCTCATTGATAATCTTCACATTTAATCTTTTGGCCCGCTCATATTTTGAGCCAGGATTCTCCCCAACAACAACATAATCAAGATCTTTACT
>CAZEQA010000206.1:0-2522 GCA_964514265.1 uncultured Planctomycetia bacterium
TGAAAGGGTGGAGCGTTGTTTTGGTGTCCGCTTTGTTTGCTTTAGCAGCTAAGAATGCAAATGTTTCGTTTGTATGCCTAGCATATTTTCCTGCCTTGGCTTTCTGGATTTTAGATGGCTACTTTTTATGGCAAGAGAGGCTCTTTCGGGCCCTTTATGATTATGTTAGGGGATTAGCGGAAGATAAAGTCGATTTTTCAATGGACACTGCTATAGTGAAGGACAAAGTAGCTTCCTGGCGTAGAATATTTTTTTCGGGTACTCTTTGCATATTTCACGAAGTTATTACAGTCGCTATCGTGATTGTAATGCTGATAACAATATTTTAAAATTAAGGAGGAATGAGAACAATGGTAAAGAAACGAGTATTCGTGAGTTTTGATTTTGATAATGATAGAGTGTTGAAAGATTTTGTTATTGGGCAATCAAGAAATTCAGACTCTCCATTTGAAGTGTATGATGTTTCAATAAAAGAAACTGCTCCAGAGAAAGATTGGCTGGAGAGAGCAAAGAGAAAGATTAAGAATAGCGATAGAGTGCTAGTAATGGTTGGGCCTAAAACATACAAAGCCCCAGGCGTTCTTAAAGAAGTAGCAATTGCTAAAGAATTATTGATACCAATCGCACAGATTATCGGATATAAGAATGGGAATTATAATCCTGTTCCAGATGCAGGACGACTTTATTCTTGGAATTGGGATAATCTAAAGAAGCTTTTAGGATAAAGCATGTATAGATAGCTGATGCCGGCAACACGATGCTCGCTATTAAGCACCGTGTTGTCAGGCTAAATAATTTTTAATTTTTTGCTTGACAGATGTTTAGACATGTGTTAGACTGTAGATAACAAAGGCGAGAGAGTGACTACGATAGATAAAAAGAAATTAGCAACAGCGATTAAGCGTTACCGGGAACAGAATGATTTGACTCTCCAGGAATTGGCTGAGAAGATCCCCACAACGCTTAATACAGTTTACAGATGGGAAGCAGGAACCGTGGCGCCTAAGAATCAGATTGTGATCGAAAGGTTAAAAGAATTAGGAATAAAGTGGTGAGCATATTTTTTTGTCTTTGTTTTCTACATATGTTTAACCAAACGATTAAAATAGGAGGTGAAAGATGATAAATAACGAGATTTTATTTGTAGAGGATATCTCAAAGTTGTTTGGTGTATCAGCTAATACGATTCACCGGAAAAGATGGAGGGAAGAAACCGGTATCCCGCTGCATAAGATAGGCAAGAAGTTGTGCGGATTTAAACAGGAAGTTGAAAAATGGGCAAAATCTAAATGAGAACAAGACTCACAGGCGTCAGAGAAATAATCAAAGGTGAAAGATACGAAGTCAACTATATGGTTGGCGGTAGAAGATACCAATATCGTATCAATGCCACCTCTTTGAGCGAAGCGCACGACAAAAAGTTAGAAGATATGGCAGATAAGCGCAAGAATGCATCTTTGCTTTTAGGTAGTGAAGAGCGCTTTAATGCTGGATTTTCTGACGCCTGGGAAAAATTGCATGCGGATTTAGTCGCCGATAGCCTGCCTAAGAAGACCATACATCATTATGTCAGGACGTACAAGAGGCTATTTAGTGATTTTAGGGGTTTAAAATATCCGCAGGTAAAGAGTTTTAAGCAGTTAAACCTACCTTTCTTTAGAGAATACAGAAACTATTATGTTAGTGATCTGGGCAGGCCCCAGGGTTTAAGGGCAGAGTTGGTTTATGTTAAGGCTATAATGAGGCGCTTATACACTCTTGGGTATTGCACTAAGGAATTAATCGAGATCTTAAGGGAAATAAAGAAGCCTAAGGCCACGAAAAAAGAATATATATCTACATCTAATTCTAAGATTAGGGAATTGTTTCAAGCTATTAAAAGAGAAAGGCCGGATTACTATTATCCCCTGTATTTTATCAGCAGAACCGGCCGAAGAATTAGCGAAACAACGCTGATTGAGAAAAAAGACGTAGAATTTAAAGGATTTAAGCCGGTAAGGCTTAATATAAGGGCTGAAACTACTAAAACAAGGCAAAATGCGCCACTTCGTCAGTTAGATCAAGAGTTAGAGCAGCTTTTAAGTGAGGCATATAAAAAGAGCTTAAAACACAAAGAGCCTTATTTGTTTCTGAATAAGCGAGGGAGAAGATGCGCGCCTGATAGAGTAAGAATATATCTCAAAGAAGTAAGCAAGGCGATTATTGGCAGAGAAATCACCCCCCATTATTTTAGACATAGATTTTTAACTGAATGTGGTAAGGCGAATGTGCCTTTAGTCGATGTTATGGCTATTTCTGGCATTAAGGACGTCGACGTGCTAGTTAAATATTACAGTCATAGCACAGAAGAGGGCCAAGCAAAAGTGCTTGAAGTCAGCAGGATTTAATGATATGATTATGGTGAATTTATGTGGTGTGAGATGTGGTGGAAGGGCTAATTTAAGCACAAAAAAACATTAGTCCCTGCCTCTCCGCCACAACTAAAAAGCAAGGAACTATCATGACACAGATACCACAACGGC
>CAZEQA010000207.1:0-2451 GCA_964514265.1 uncultured Planctomycetia bacterium
TGAGAAAAGAGAATTCCGATATTCTTTATTATGCTTGGCAGAGGGTGAATGATTGGGAGGATATTTTTAGATATAATGAACTATTACGCGCAGATCAACAAAAAGGATTATATAACGAATTATTTAATAGAGTAATAGGCGTTATGTATGATTTAGGTAACCCATATTATAATGTTGGCAAAATTACCCAGGCCTTAATCAAGTTAGTCAAATCTAAACAAGAAGCACTGATTGAAGAGATAAAGGAAACCTTTGATATCGAAGAGTTAGAACTTATGCTGAAAAATTTTAGCGCGTTTGAGAGCGAAAATGAATTAAGACGACAGTTAGACCGTATTATGCTAATTATGTCTTTGTTTGATTCATCTGATTCTATTAGTTATGACATTGAGTTATCCAAAGATTCCCCTAACATTAGTTTGTCCCAAGAATTGACAAAGAAACTCTATTATTTATTAAAAGAAAACGACCTTGGGGCCGAGGAGGTTACAGGCAGTCTCCTTTTCTTACTTGATGAGGCTTTAAAGAAAAAACTCCAGCCTCAAGAGCCAGCAGATGCCTGCCACATTGGCATCCCTAATGTAGATTTTTGGAGTGCACGCGATAATATCCTTAAAAAATTGTTAGCTCGCAGTAAATCCAAGCAGCGTCCGAGACTTAGTGTAGTGCCTATAGAAGTTGCTACTAGAAAGAAAGATAGACTATTCTGTGGTATTAAAGTGGAGTATAGAGAGCATATTGGGCTTGGGGAAGAGGCCTGTGAAGTTGTAGTCCCTGGGTTTATACCGCGGAGTGAATTAAGAAGGAAAGATGATTTGAAATATCATAATGGGCTCTGCAGCCGTAGAGAGCCAATTGAAGTTTATCTTATGAAGATTGAAGAAGAAAAAGATGACCCTCTCATATTCAGTATGTTTAAGAATAAAGAGGCAAAAATTAGATATAGACAAAAGGAAGAAGATAAAAATGATGCAATAAAAGGAACCAAACACCATCGCCAGCGAATGTCTCGCAGGAGATACCGCAAAACCATAAAAGGAAACGATGTGCAGGCCTATCCGGGATTAATCGGTGGCTCTCCGGAAATCATAACTACCTGGGCTACTGTCTCACGGGAAGATATCTCAGACGGCCGATTAAAGGCTTCCAGCCAAAAGAAGCTTATCAGCGAGCTTATTAGAAAAGGAAAGACAGGACCACAGGCAAGAAAAATCGCCCGCCATTTTCAGGAGAGCATAACCCAGTGGGCCTATGTGCAGTATAAACTACAGGGTAGACTGCCGGCCCATCATAGAGATATTGTATTATTTGATGGGAAACTGTATGGATTTAATTATCAGAACTCAACCGTTGCCTTAAATATCAAATTGTTTGACGGACGGCTGAAATTGAGCAGAGCTCAGCTTAAGTGGTTAAGAATATGGGTCAGGATGTATGAAGAATTGCAGGCATCAGGGCTTGGGAAAAAGTCTATATTTCATAGACAGAGAGAAATATTCTCATCATCGCAACATAATTCAAGAAAGTCTTTGCTCAAAGCTTTTGAAAAGACAGAAAATTCTTCCCTTCCCTTAAATTGCCGCTATATTTCCTCTCTAATTAAATGGCAGAAAGACCCTAAGCACGATACTATTACCTTTATGAATGAGCTCATTAACTTTGATATGACTTTAAGCATTGACCTTGCAGAAGCTTTTAGAAGCGGTCTATTAGATGCTGGTGATATCGATGTTGATTATTCAAGAATCGATAAACGCTATGGACATAAAGTAAGGCAGATGTTGCTTTATTCCCAGAATTATCGTCTTCCTAAAATTTGTCAGCTTTCTAAAGCAACAATAGCCCATTTATTACTTAATCTTGAATACAAGATAACCCGCCCTTCTATCAGTAATATTATTGAAACATTTGCTTTTGTAGAGAAAACACCTGGTTTTGCCAGTTTAGCTCAAGAAACCTTGCGTCTCAATGGTGCGAATCTTTTAGGGATAGTAAGAGAGTTACTCTATACTCAATACATCTGTACTAATGCTCAAGAATTATTGGGTTGTACGCACATACGATTGGAAGCCTTAAGGACTAAAGTTTTAAATAATAAAAGAATGCAGATTACAGATATAGATGCTGTTGTTAATATTTTCGGCTCTGCCAATGGTAGTCAAGAATATGGTTATTGTTGGCTAGAAGTTACCCCTCATCTTGATTGCTTTGACTTAAAAGTTAAGAAAATGGCAAAGGCTTTCCAGCAACTCAACAAGAGTAACAATATCTGTCCTTTTACAGTTGATATACGCAAGGCTCTAAAAACTGATGATGGAGATGCGCATAAAATCTCAAGAATTATTTTTGCTGCCGATAAAAGTACGACTGAGCAGAAAAATATAAGTAAAGAGAAGGTACAGAGTATCTTACAGGCCAAGGTTAAAGATTGCGGTTGTTTTAAAGATACAA
>CAZEQA010000208.1:0-2440 GCA_964514265.1 uncultured Planctomycetia bacterium
ACCCCTCGAATATCTTCGACTTCCTGGCGGGTTATGGGTTGCCGATAGGCAATAATCGCCAGGGTCTCTAAAGCAGGGTGAGAGAGTTTATCCTTGCGCGACTTGCAGTATAATTTCTTTAACCAAGGCGCATAAACCGGATCGGTAGAAATCTGATACCCTCCGGCTACCGGCGTAATATTGAAGCTCCTTCCTGAATCACTATATTCATTCTGTAATCGGCTAATTGCTGATTTAATGGCCTCAGTATCTGTCTCTTCTAATGTCTCTCTGATCTGGGTAATGCTCAGGGGTCTTTCGCTTGTGAAGAGTAAGGCCTCAATAATTCGTTTCGCTTGTTCCTGTTCCATCTTAACCCTCAAATCTAAACCGGCTTTGCCTCAATATGTCCGGGATGACGCATAATCTGTATCTCACCGAATGAACGGCTCTGTCTCACTATTATTTCTTTCAGTCGCATTAACTCCAAGATAGCCAAAAAGGTAGTAATGACTTCTACCTTATTCCTTGCCTGTTCAAATAATTTAGAAAAATATATTACCGGCTTAACTACTAAAAGGTGGAGCAAGTCGTGAACCTTCTTTTCTACCGTGAATTCGTCTTTAATTATTTCCAGAAATTGCTTTTTCGGGATAATCTTTAATATTTTTGAGAACGCGGAAATTAAGTCGAAAACGCTGGCTTCAAAGTAGTCTCCTTCTTCTGCCACAGCATAGGATGCAGGAGGAATCCTGCGGCGAAAGACCTGGGATTGTGCGTTTTCTATCTCTTCCAAGCGGTTGGCTGCTTCCTTAAATTTCCTATATTCAAGGAGCTTGCGGACCAGCTCTGCCCGTGGGTCTTGGGGTTCTTCTTCCTCCGGCTCCTGCTCTTCGGGAGGCAGAAGCATCTTTGACTTTATCTGCATCAAGGTTGAGGCCACCACTAAAAATTCGCCCGCCAGCTTCAGGTCCAGCATCTGCATCAGGTTAAGATACTCCAGATACTGCCCGGTTATTTTGGCAATAGGGATATCGTAGACATTAATTTCCTCTTTTTTAATTAAATAAAGAAGTAAATCCAGGGGGCCTTCAAATACTTCTAATTTGACTTTGTAGGACATGATTTAATGAACACTGAATTTATGGAGCACGAAGTGCGACATAAATCCATCTTCTTTAGTTTCTCTACTTCAGCTAATAGACTTATGTTCGCTTCACTCCATAAGTCTAGGTTTCACTTAATATAAACCAATCAACTTTTTTACTTCGGCTAAAGTTTCGCCAGCAGCTTGCCGTGCCTTTTTTTCACCCTCTTTTAAGATGTCTAACACCTTTGAGCTATGCCTTGTCAGTTCTTTCCTTTTCTCACGTATTGGTACTAATAGTTCATTTAACACAGCGGCTAATCTTTTCTTGCACTCTGTACAACCAACTTCTGCGCGGGTGCAATACTGATAAACCTCTTTTTCTATTTCCGGTTTAAATGTCTTAAAATAAGAAAAGACATTGCAAATCTTGGGATGTCCCGGATCGGACCTTTTAATCCTTTCGGGATCAGTGACCATCTGCGCAGTCTTTCGGCGCACTTCATCCGGTGTATCGGTTAGGGCAATAAAGTTATTATAACTTTTACTCATCTTGCGCTTGTCAATACCTAAAAGTTTGGGGTCTTTAGTTAAAATAGGTTGCGGCTCCGGAAATACCTTCTTTTTATAAATATGTTCAAAGCGCCGCACAATTTCCCGGGCCAACTCCAGATGCGCTAACTGATCACTGCCTACAGGAACAGCATAGGCTTTATAAATAAGGATATCCGCTGTCTGTAATACGGGATAACCCAAGAAACCATAGGTGTGCAGGTCGCGCGATTTTATCTCTCTTAGCTGCTCTTTGTATGTAGGACAACGCTCCAGCCACCCCAAAGGCGTAATATTAGAAAGAAGAAGGTAAAGCTCTAGATGTTCTTCTATATGGGACTGAACAAAAAGGGTACTTCTTTGCGCATCTATGCCGCAACTCATCCAATCAATCACATTATCGAGGGTATATTTCTTTAGTCCTTGGGGATTCTCGTATTCGCTCATATGCGCATGCCAATCGGCAACCATAAAGAAACATTCATACTTCTGCTGTAAGTCCGCCCAATTTTTTAATGCACCCACCAGATGTCCCAGATGCAGAGGGCCCGTAGGCCGCATCCCACTTAACAAACGTTTCATTTCTTCCTTAAGTCTCCCTTGTTTCTCCGGGCTCGGGGTCCTGTCTGGTGTTCGCCTTTGGTGCTCGCAACCCTAAACGGTGGACTTTGCATTCCTTTTAAGTAAAGGTCCAAAATTACAGCAGAAGAAGCTTCTAAAGCCACCGTGCTTTCTTTTGCTGCGCTCCGAAAGCTGGAACCCTCGCCACCACTCCACTGATATAGCGAGGTGTTTTATGTGAGCAAGATCCTTCACTTCGTT
>CAZEQA010000209.1:0-2400 GCA_964514265.1 uncultured Planctomycetia bacterium
TCGAATTGCGCCTGTATCCTTAATCTCCAGCGGCGGTATCTTCAACCTCTCAGCCATTATACCATCTCCCCGGCTTCTTCTCTCATTAAAGGCAAAATCTTCTTGAACTTGTTTCTTATCGAACCGTCGATGACAAATCCCCCTAACCTGACTACAAGACCGGCAACTATCTCTTTATCTATCTTCTCCGTCAAGGTAATATCCCGGTTTAATTTAGAAGATAATATCTCTTTTAAACTCTTTTTCTGGGTATCCTTCAAGGGGTAGGCACAAATAACCTCGGCAGTATCCCCCTCGGCCTTTACCTTTTCTTTTTGTAATCCCTTTATCTCGCCGAGCAACTCATCGATAAGCTGGATATGCAAATCCTCCCGCCCCTTTTCTGTAAAAATATATTTAATCATATCGCCAGCCAGATATACCGTCTTCTCCTGCATCTTTAAGCTAAACTCAGCACTTTTTCTCTGACAGTCTCTTACTGCTTCATTAATCAGGCGTTTGGCCTCTTTTCTGGCCTGGCTAAGCATATCTTCTCTAATCCTCTCGGCTTCTTCTCGGGCTTGTTCTTTTATACCTTCGGCAAGCCGCCTGCCTTCTTCAATCTCTCTTTCCGCCTCTCTCTTGGCCCTTGCTAATTCCTCCTTCAAGGCCTTTTCCTTTTCCAGATTTTCCTGATTGAGCTGTTGTAGTCTCCTTAAGGCATGGCTGATGTGACTATAAAGTAACCAGCGCAAAAACAGGATAATCAGGGCAAATGTTGTCACCTGTATTAGAACTAATTGCCAGATTAACATACTGTTAACTCCTTTTTCGTATTGCGTAGCGCGTAGCGCGTATTGTGTCTTTTCTCGTATTGCGTAGTGCGTTGTGCGTTAAAATTTTTTTCACGCAATACTCAATACGCACGACGACATCATCCTCCAAACAAGTTATACACAATCAAGAGTCCCAAGATAGCAATCGCTTCGGCAAAGACAAAGGCCAAAATCATCGAAAGCAATATCTTCGGCGCTGCCGAGGGGTTGCGTCCCAGGGCCCGGACACTGGCGAAGCCCACTGCCGCGATAACTCCTGAGGGGCCCAATGTGCTGATTAGCATAATTAGAATTATAGTTAAATTCTTCATCGTCTCGTTCTTAGATCCTCGATACTGGATACTCGCAAAATCGAACATCGAGCATCAAGCATCGAGTATCGAGAAATTATTCATCCAAACTCTTCTTATAAATACAGATCTTGTTTTTGCCCAAACCCTTTGCCTGATAAAGGGCCTTATCGGCACTATTAATCAAATCATCTTTTGTCTGGGCATGATCAGGAAATGTAGCCAGGCCTATGCTAATTGTTACCGGAAGTTTAGTTCTCGCCGCTTGAATCAACCTTTCTCCTACCTTCCTGGCATGCTCAAGCCTCGTCTGCGGCAGAATAATAGTAAATTCCTCTCCCCCGTATCTAAAAATTAAATCGCCGTCTCTGGTGCAATTGACAAATAGCTGCGCCGCATTATGCAACACCTTATCGCCTTCTAAGTGCCCTCTACTATCATTATATTTCTTAAAATCATCGATATCTATCATAATCAGGGAAAAGGCCTGGGGAAAACGCCGTAAATGCGAGACCTGCCACTCTAACATATCGTGAAAATAGCGGTGATTATACACGCCTGTTAGGCCGTCTAAAATAGACATATCCTGGTAATACTTCTTTTTTCCCGCCTGGATTAAAAGGCAGGTATTTTCTATTGTCCTCTTTAAAACTACCTTTACCTCTTCAATATTTAAGGGCTTTAAAAGATATGCATAGGCGCCGGCCTCGAGTGCCTTTATCGCTGAGTCAACAAAAGAGGAAGTGGTAAGGACAATTATATTAATCCGCGCGTTTATCTTCTGAAGCCTTCTGATTAGTTCAATTCCTTCCATGCCGGGTATGTGTATCTCAGTAATAACCGCCATAAAATGGACTTCTTTAGCCAGGTTAAGCGCCTCTTTTGCGGTGGTTACCCTCAAGACCTTGTAATTAGTATCTGCCAATACATCCCTTAAGGTCTTAAATGTCTTTTCATCATCTTCAACTATCAATATATTAAACTCATCTCTCATCTTACCCCTCCATTAGTAGGGCCGTTTCTAAAACCCTTCGGGGACCTGTCCCTAGCCCAACCCCGAATGTAGAAGTTCAAGGAGAATCTCTTCGGGGTGCCGAAGAACCTCTTCTACGAAATTCTCCATTCGGCATCGGGAAAGGCTTGTCCTCCGAAGCTCAAGAGCGAAAACATCTTGAGCGAAGGAGGATGTCCCCTTCATTCTGCTGTGCCGATAAATCGGCTAACTACATTCACGTGGTCTAGTTGTCCAGTTTACTTGTGCCCGCTTGTGCCCGTAAGGGTATAAGGGTATTAGG
>CAZEQA010000210.1:0-2388 GCA_964514265.1 uncultured Planctomycetia bacterium
TCTGTAGTAACTATAGCGGCCGGCGGTGCGGCCAAAGGCATCTACAAAGCTACGCGGCTCATAGAGATGAGTAAAGACATCCTGCAAACTGAGCCGGTCGTATTTGGAAAACTCCTGCTGGAAATTCAAGGTTAAGTCCTCAGAGGTATTGTTAAAGCCATCATAATCGGCAAAGAGTTGCTGGATTACGTTGGCTGCGAGCTCTAGGCTACGGGTCTTCCCTTCATATTTGGCGCTTAAGCCAACGGATAAATTGGTAATGAAATCCGCCTTTTCGTTTTCGTGAACAGAGGTAATGTTGTCATCGTAGGTTTCGGATGCGCTGGCGCGCAGTTTCACATCCAGACCTTTATAATCAAATGAATAGGCGCTGGCGGGCGCAACCAATAGCGCAGCAAGAAAAAATATAAATAGGTTTTTTGGAACATACGTCATTTTATCCCTCAGTTTTGTATATCTTTAAGAAGGTCTCTACCATTTGCGGGTCAAACTGGCCGGCGGCATTTCTTTCTATCTCTGCTATGGCCTCTTTTTCAGGCAGGGGCCTTCTGTATGAATCCCTTGCCGTCATACAGGAAAAGGCCTCAGCCAAAGAGATGATTTTTGCCTCCGGGCAAATCTCGTCTTTTTTTAATCCATCGGGATAGCCCCGGCCATCGTATCTTTCATGATGCTGCCTGACTATGATAGATAATCTCTCAAATTGTTTATTAGAACTTGCTACCTCTTCCCCGAGTAGAGGATGGGTTTTGACGATAGAATATTCCTCATCGCTCAGTTTAGTTTCTTTATTTAAAATATTCACATCAATAGCCAGCATTCCTACATCATGAAGTAGTGCAGCCAGATGTAATCTGTCCGTTTGCTGAGGAGAAAACTTCAATCTTTGGGCAATCTTTAAGCTTATTCCGGCAACAGAACCGGCATGTCCATGGCAGAACTTTTGTCTTTTTTCCATAAGATTAACAAATCCCCTGGAGATTCCCAATAAGGTTTTGTCTTTAAACAGACCCGATGGCCCGGGCACTAAATCCCCGTTTATCATTTTGAATAAATCGCTTTTGCGGATACGATGGTGGCCGCCCGGGGTCCTTAAGGTCTTTATCCTGCCCAAATAAATAAACTTCTTCAGTGTGGAAAGGCTGACATTTAAGAAATGCGCTGCCTGATTAGGCGTCAGGAAACTATTACTACTTCTTTTATCTTTCATCTCTCAGACTCACCCCCTTCTTGTTTATAGTAATAAAATTATCTAAAACTGTGTAAAATCGTGTAAAATGGATTATACCTTGATTGTTAAGGCCTGTCAACAAGTTTTTTATAAATTCTTTATAAGGAATTACTTGACAATACGGTAGGTTGGGTAGGCGAAGTGAATGTCCTTTTCGCGGGCAAAATCTTCCAGGATAGCCCGAGATATCCTATCCTGCGTAGTCCGTCTTTTCTGGACCTCCGTTAGATAGCGCAGAGTCAACTCTACGCCATGGCCAACGACATTGACATAGACGATGGGGGTGAATTTTTCATAATGAATCATATATTGTTGGGCCATTCTCTCAATCGAGGCCTGCACCTTTACTTTCAATTTATCTATTTCAGGATTTGCCTGACTTAAGACTATCTCTTTGGCCTTTTGCCAGTTGCTCTCAAAGGTAACGGTTATCTTGATTTCATTCCAGATAAACTCAAAGCCCTTGGTATAATTAAATACCTTTTCTTTAAACACGCTGCTGTTGGGAATATGGACTACTCTACCTGTGCTCTGCTCTGCGTCAACCCAATTACCTACCTCAAGCAACGCCGTCTGAAACATCCGCACGTCAATGACATCTCCCTTGACCGAGCCAATCTCAATCCGGTCGCCCACGGTAAAAGGCCGCTTAAGGATTATCAAAAGCCAACCGGCAAAACAGAGAATAATTTCCTGCAATGCTACTACAAGGCCTGCGCCCACAATACTTATTACCACCGCTACGGGCTTGACGCTCTCCAGCCAAAATAGAACCGAAAATACCAGAATAGCCAGGACAGTTGTGTAGAGAGTAACCTTGCGGGCAGTGTGGCGCCTGCGCAGGTTCTTCACCTGCCTGTTTATCAAATTGATAATTAGAATGCCTAAGAGATAAATAGCTAAAGCAATAAGTAAAAACTGGACAAGAGCAACATTAACAAAAGAGCTTAAATTCTGAATCATCTTTCCCCCTTTAGATACTTGACATCTTTGATGTCAAGTATCAATTCGGCCATAGATTTATGTCCACTTCGTTCCATAAATCTAGGCCTCATTGATTATAACCGAATATCGCCCAAATTGCAAGATGTAGCAATGAACCGGTCGCGTCAACAAAATTCTGTAAATTCTTTTAAGGACTTACCCTTCCATTGATT
>CAZEQA010000211.1:0-2380 GCA_964514265.1 uncultured Planctomycetia bacterium
TCTTAAGACGCACTGTTTTTATTAAAGATTGGATGTCCATTATACAATCGATAGTTATTATAGCTGCAACCTTATTCACAGCACAATGGACATACAAAACCTTCGCTCATAAAGAAAAGATTGCGGAACTTAAAGAATTAATGGCTATCATAGAATTTTATCATACCAAATTAACAATCTTTTGTAGTCAGGTTAGCCCAGGCGAGACGCCGGACAATCAAGAATTAACCGAAAAATTAGAACTTGCTAAGATACACAATAAACTTAATTCTCTTGCAACGACTAATCTTTACACACGTCAAGAATTCAGGAGGAAAATTCAAAGTATTGTCGGAAAATGGATCTTCAATGACCAAATTCGTAACATGCAAAGAGGACGCAAAACTTCACCAACTGAAGATAAAATTAAAGCTACTTGGCAAAAATTTCATGCAGATTATGACATGGTGAAAACATTAATTGAAGAAGAAGCAAAAAGATATATTGCATAACACCTCAATCCAGCGGACGCTAACGCGCCGCTGATTTCGAATGTTAGGGCTCGAAAAATGAATGAGGAGAAACTATCCGCAGAAGATGTAAAGGTATTAAGACAACGTGTCGAGTACGAGGATCAGCTTTTCAACTCCCGCACCAGTATTGTGCTGACCCTGAACGGCCTAATGGCCATTGCCGCCGGGCTATCACTGCCAGGCCCGGCTAGATTGGCAACAGCTATAGTCATCATCCTGATTAATCTGCTCTGGATAGTCTGTGCACTCGACGCTCAGCATTTCATCCACTCGTTGATCAGTATAATTTGCGACTCTAGCCATGCACCGATCGATGAGAGAGTTAGAAAGGAGATTCAGAAGGACCGCCTTCGAATCGGATCAACGCGGTTTATGTCGCTCATCGTGCCGATTCTGTTGCTGACAGGCTGGATCTCCGGTTTGGTTCTGACAGTATGGAACCCCTAACTCAATCCAGCGGACGCTAACCTGCCTACCGGCAGGCAGGCGCACCGCTGACAAGATCAAAGTACTAAATAAATACTTGTGTTCTTAACTGCAGCTAATTCAACGAGTTAGGGAAAATGACTGATTTTTGGTAGCGTTGGGGTATAATCAAAAAACGTAAGTAAGAGTTTTTTATTAAAAAACCCTTGACAGGGGTTTTTTAATATGCTATACTCAGTCAACGCAAAAAAGAAGGAGAGATGAGATGGAATTAAAATGTCTTGAGTTTGGGCAGAATAATATTAAGCTATATTCGACAATAATGCCAGCGAGAGAGCTAGCGAATACAGAGCAGATAAAGGTGGATATCTACAACGCTCATCATGCAGAGGGGTACCAAAGGAAGCCTTCTTTTCCGAGAGCAAAGGATTTCGCGAAATATCTAGAAAAAGCAAAAGGTATTTGCCCCACATCTGTTTTACTAAATATCAGGGGTGAATTTAGCTTTAGTCCAACACAAGGCAATTTTGGCAACTTAAAGATTTCTGGTAAACCAGAATTTTGGGTAGTAGACGGTCAGCACAGAATTGAGGGACTTAAGGAATTACTAGAGACTAATCCTAGTTATGGCAATTTTCCTATGGCAGTAATTCTGATGACAGCAAACACGGAATATGAAGAGGCCAAGCAATTTATTATAATAAATAAAACTCAAAAAGGGGTAAGGCCTGATTTGGCAGAAAGATTTATAGTGAAAATGGCGAAACGAGAAGGTGTTAATGAATTGATGCATCTTCCACGTGCAACAACTATAGATATTAGCTGGAGGCCAAAAGCTACAGAGATAGTAGACATTTTGAATGTTAGTAATAGCGAGGATAAATCAAACAACTTTTTCGAAAATCCCTGGTATCAAAAAATTCAATTGCCTAATGAGCCAAAGGAAAGAACAACGGTTAGTCAAAAAGCTTTTGAAGATAGCCTTAAGCAACTACTGCATAATGCATCATTTTCTTCCTATGGCTCAAAAGAACTCGCTATTATGTTGGTGAGGTATTGGAAAGCTATTACTAGTATTTGCAAAGAGGCAATTATCCAGCCGCATAATTATGTCCTCATGCGGACAACTGGTGTAGCGGTATTCCACAATATTTTCCCAAGGGTGATAGCAATTGCTTCAAAAGGAGAATACAGGATAACCGCAGATAGGATTCATGAGGTTTTAAATAAGATGCCTGAGGGCATGAATGATTTATTTTGGGAAACTGCAGGAGTTGCAGGTAGTGTAGGAACCAGTAAAAAAGCCTTTGCGTTGCTCACTTCCAAGTTGATCGACTACCTTGAAGAAGGCAATGAGATAGAAGATGAAGAAATGGAGAAACCATTCGTTTTATAAGTTTTGTTGAGATATAAGAATTAAAATTTAGATAAAAGGAAAGGGT
>CAZEQA010000212.1:0-2365 GCA_964514265.1 uncultured Planctomycetia bacterium
TAGGTTTCAAAGGTTTATTGAAGGACGTAAATTGTGTGCTCATTAAAATGAACCACATAGCAATAAATAAGTTACGCCAGGAGCTCTCCAGACATAGATTGGAGGCAATTTTAATAACAAAAGAAGCAAATATATCATATCTTAGCGGCTTTAGAGGCGAAGGCGGACTTTTAATTACGCCGAAAAAAGAAATTTTGCTTGTTGACTTTAGGTTTAAAGAACAAGCTATTAAAGAAGTAAAGTCCTTTCAAATTTGGCCGTGTCAAGATTTCTCACCCTTAGAAGAAGAGATTTTGCGCTTAGTTAACAAACTGAAATTGAAAAGGCTGGGTTTTGAGGGACTCTCTTTATCTTATGAATTTTATCGTAGATTACATAACACCCTTAAGCCGGTTAGGCTTATCTCCACTATCAATATCGTAGAACGCTTAAGAGCAATAAAAAGTGCGCAAGAAATAAAACTTTTAAAAAGGGTAGCTTCCTGTGCTATCAAAAGTTTTGCTTTTGCTCGCAAGATTATCAAACCGGGCAGAAAAGAGATAGAAATAGCCAGGGAAGTTCAATACTTTATGCGTAAATGGGGTGCAGAAGATTGCGCCTTTGAGATTATTATTGCTTCAGGAAAAAGGAGCTCCCTGCCTCACGCCCCGAGTAGCGGCAAAGTCATTAAAAGAGACGAAGCTATTTTGGTGGACTTAGGATGTCGGTTTTCCGGCTATAATTCCGACTTGACAAGGATGGTCTTTTTGGGTAAAATAAGTGGTAAACTTAAACAGCTTTATAAAATAGTTCTTCGGGCACAGCAGCTTGCGATTAAAGCAGTGAAGCCGGGCAAAAAGGTTTGCCAGATTGATAAAATTGCACGCCAATATATTTCCCAAGAAGGCTTGAGTCCTTTCTTTGGACATGCCTTAGGACACGGGATAGGAAGAGAAGTCCATGAATGCCCGTCCATTTCCCCAAAGAATCAAGAAGTTTTAAAAGAGGGAATGGTGTTTACCGTTGAACCCGCAGTTTATATTCCTGGTTACGGTGGAATAAGGCTGGAAGATATGGTAATGGTTACCAAAACAGGACACGAAATATTAACTAAAGGCGATGATTAGTACAAATCAATTTAAAAATGGGATGACGATTGTGCTGGAAGGCGAAATCTACTCTATCGTAAGTTTTCAACATGTAAAACCAGGAAAAGGCGGCGCCTTTGTACGCACTAAATTAAGGAATTTTAAAACGGGTAATCTGGTTGATAAGACATTTCGCGCAGGGGAAAAAGTAGAACAGGCACATTTAGAAGAAAGAAAGATGCAATTTTTGTATCATCAGGGCGACTTTTATTATTTTATGGACCAGAAGAACTTTGAGCAATTAGGATTACATAAGAGGCGCTTAGGAGATAATGTAAAGTTTCTTAAAGAGAATATGCTCCTTTCGGCGGCTGTATGTGATGGGACAGTCCTAGATATTAATCTGCCTAATTTTGTAGAATTAAAGATTAAACATACAGACCCGGGATTGCGGGCGGATACAGTTAAAGCTACGACTAAGATGGCTATGTTGGAAACTGACGCCAAAATTGCTGTCCCTTTGTTTGTTAACAAAGGCGATATAATTAAGATAGACACCCGTTCAGGAAAATATGTATCCCGAGTATAAGAAACCGTTGCCTTAGGGGCGGGCTCCAAGTAGACTTTTAGCCCAATATAAGGAGCCTTTACCCCAAGCCCCGTTAGAAAGGCCGAGGGCAATGGTTATCTACCTTACACATAGCAAGAAAATCGCCTTCGGCGATAACTTTGATGCGATTTTCAGTGGTTGGAAGACTTCTTCTATGCTTTTTCAAATTCCATACCATAAATTAGCTATCGCTGCCATCCTTTCTAACGGGGCAAGAAGCAGCGAAAGTGAAGCCAACACCTCTAAGCCAAAAAAGCGAGGCTAAAGATGAACCTTAAAGAAATAAAAGAAATGATTGCCCTAATGAATGAAAACGATTTAGTGGAGCTGGAATTGGAAAGAGATGGGTTTAAAATTATGCTCAAGAAAAGTTCCGGCCAGATCCAGGAGGTTATTACGACTTCACCCGCTGAATCGGCACTCAAATCGGAAGCCTCAAAGCAAGAACAGCCCGGACTTAAAAAGCAGGCATTGTTAGAGATAAAGTCGCCGATGGTCGGGACTTTTTATCGCGCTCCATCGCCGGAAAGCGCACCCTTTGTGGACACAAACAGTGAAATTGAACCCGGACAGGTAATTTGTATAATCGAAGCGATGAAATTAATGAATGAGATAAAGTCGGAAGTTAAGGGTTGAATTAAAGAGATCCTGGTTGAAAGCGGCCATCCCGTGGAATTTGGACAGGTCC
>CAZEQA010000213.1:0-2359 GCA_964514265.1 uncultured Planctomycetia bacterium
CCTTTTTTATTGACTTTTCAAGCTGAATTTACAGAGAACATTATACGCTACCTGGTGGCGCGAATTTTAATCACGTTTAATTCCTGCTTAATTTCGTCAAATTGTCTGAAAATCTCAGCCTGGTTAGCCAAAACCTTATCTAACTTGCTGATAATCCTGGCGCTATCTTCCTCGGCGCTTAAACCCATCTGTATCCCCAAGATAAAGACTAAGGCCGTAACAATTAAAACAAGCGCTATTTTTCCTTTCACTTTCTACCTCCTTGTAAGCTTTAAATATTCCTATATTCTCAGCTCCTCAATCAGGTCTTCTCCAGCAGGGCTTACCCGAATAGATTTCTTCTCTTGTGAGTTCTTCGGGCAATAATCTACCCGCAGTTCCTTTTGGTCTTTTCCTTTGCTGTAACGGGCAGTAAGCCTGGCCGCATTTTCTATAAGGCGTTCGGAAAGAAAAGAGCTGTCTCCTCGCACAACTGTTATCGGCCCGGTAAAATCGTGCACTTTAAAGATGGCATCAGACTCACAAGCCAAATTCAGCAAACACCTGTTTTCTTCTTCGTTCCTGCCCACGATAATTTTGCTTAAGGCCCCCCTTAAACGAAAATGCCTACCCACCTTAAGTAGCTGCACATCATCAAGGTTAAATTTACCGATTTTAAGCAAGTCTCTGAATTTGGCGGCAAATTCTGCCTCGGTAAGCAGACAACCCCCGGCAGGAGTCAGATATTCTTTTATTCCCAACTTCTTCGCCAGGGCGATTTGCGGTTTGCGCGAACGGCCGGAGAAGTCAAACAAACCATCTCTATCCACCCAGCCTTGCTCTTCCGGTAAAGTGGGGGCTAACTTCTTTGCCGAAAGTGGGCGCAAGAGAAGTCCTTGAACCTCGGCGTCCCGCTCAACAATATTTAAGGAATCTCTTCTTTGCGACATCGGCCTCTGCCCCAAGACCTCGCCGGAAATAAGGAAAGAAAAGCCCAGGTCTTGCATATAACGCTTTGCCCGCTTTAACATCAGGATGCGGCAATCGATACAGGGATTAACATTTTCTCCATAGCCATACTGAGGATTTTGCACCAATTCCAAATGTGCCCGGGAAATATCTAAGGTGTGCAATTTTATTGCCAATTGTTCAATTATTCCTTTTTGCCTCGCACAGGATGCGTCTTGGCTTTTGCCTTCGGGCAGGAAGGCATTCACAATATAGACGGCCTCTACGTGCACCCCCTGGTCCAAAACTACCTTGGCCGAAAGCGTGCTATCTAAACCTCCGGAAAACAACGCTAATGCTTTAACCATCAATCTCCTGTTACAAAGGGCTCGGGATCTTGTCATCCTTCTGTTTTTGCTCGGTATTTTTGTTCGCTCGCTGCAATTTTTTGCCGACTTTTTGGACTTACAGGCTCGCTCATTTTGCAACCTATCGCTTGGAGGTACGTCACTCACTCGCTGTAAGCCCTAAAAAGTCAAATGCCAAAAAATTGCTAATGCTCGTTCACTAAAAACACCTCACAATATAAAAAGCGCCTGACCCCTTTTGTGACCCCTTCTGATATCAACCCGTAAGTGAGCAGAACCCCCCGAGCAAACCCGTTCACCTTAGTTAATAGTCTATCTATCCAGCCCCTCCAGCCATTCTTTTATCTTTTTTTCATAGCCAATGGGAGTGGGAATATAATACTGTCTCTTTGCAGAAAGATACTCTTGCTTCACAAAATGCTCTTTGTAATTGTGGGCGTATTTATAATCCTGGCCGTGTCCTAACTTTTCTGCCCCTGGATATGTCCCCACCCTTAGATGCTTGGGCACCTCCAGGGTCCTGCCTTTCTGCACATCAGATAAGGCCTTTTCTATTCCTTGATAGGCAGCATTACTTTTGGGGGCAGCGGCAATGTATACTGCGGCCTGGGCTAAAGGAATCCTTGCCTCCGGAAGACCGACAAATTCAGATATCTGCAGCGCCGCATTAGCTAAAACTGTTGCCTGAGGATCGGCATTGCCCACATCTTCGGCCGCACAGATACAGATTCTGCGGGCAATAAAGCGCGGGTCCTCTCCGGCATAAATCATCTTGGCTAACCAGTAAAGAGTAGCGTCGGGATCAGAACCGCGCATACTCTTAATAAAAGCAGAACTCGTATCATAATGGCCGCTTTCGTCTTTATCATAAACAACTGCCTTTTTCTGAATGGACTCCTCGGCAACTTTGGCAGTAAAGTTTATTGCCCGGCCTTTATCCGGCTTGCCCCGTTCGGTGTTCGCTATCGAACGGGGCTTGCTGGTTAGCGCTCCTAATTCCTGGGCATTAAGTGCACGCCGGTCATCTCCATCGGAAACCTTAGCTAATTGTCTTAAGGCCTGAG
>CAZEQA010000214.1:0-2341 GCA_964514265.1 uncultured Planctomycetia bacterium
AACCAAAATCTAAAACAGATTGTCTTTCTTTGAGGCCGATCTTTCTTAAAAACTGCTCTCCGCCTTTCTCTAACCATTTTTTTATATCAGCCTTCATGTTTACATACCTGCTATGCTATTTTCTCCAAAACCTTATCCACCGAAACTCTATGTAAATTAAGACCTAAATCTGTTACCGGATCCGCGCCTAAAGCCAGCCCTAAAAGCTGGGGATAAAGAAATACGGGTAAACTATATTGCCTGCCGTATCTTTCATTTATTTCTTTTTGTTGGTCGCTGTACATAAGATAGCAAGTCTGACATTGAAGAACCATTGCATCTATTTTTTTGTTTCCAAGATCATCGAGTTTTTCTTGCACAAGTGAATGGGCCAAATCTTCCGAAACCGGAAAAACCTTGCCTCCACAGCAAAGATTAAGAGTCCCATACTTTACAGGCTGCGCTCCTGTAGCGGAAATTAGTTCATGGAGTGTCTTGGGATTATCCGGTTCCTCAAAACCCGCGAATGCGGACTTTGGCCTTAAATAGTGACAGCCATAATGAGGAGCTGCTCGAAAGCCGGATAAATCCCGCTTTACCTCTTTCTTTATCTTCTCTATACCTATATCCTCATAGAGAACCCTTGAAATATGTTTTACCTTAACTTCCCCTTTATATTCTAAACCGACTTTCCGCAATTTCTCATTTATTCTATCTCTTGTTGCATCATCTTTTAATCTTTCGACTGCTTCCGCCAGGGCGCCTGTGCAGGCAGCGCAAAGCGTAAGAATATCCAACTTCTTGTCTTCAGCTAAAGCCAGATTCATTGCTGCCATCAAAAGCCCTGCCTCTACACTTAGATTAACCTGATTAATGCCACAACAAACAAAATCTTTTATATCAATCAACTTGATTCCAAAATATTTACAAACCCACCTGGAAGATAATTCATACTGAAGAACCTTTGTTGGGGTAGTGCAACCTAAAAATAAAGCGTATTTATTTTGAATCATCTTTTGGTTTAATTTTATCAATACCTGTTTGCTCAATTATCTTCTTAAGTTTCGGGTGATCTTCCTTTAAAGAAGGCAGGGAAAGCTTCTCTCTTTTTTTAACCCAACCATCCTCGGTAGGAAAAACTATACCCGTTGTCATAACCTGTTTTGCCTGCTCAACCCAGGCCCGCGGAGCGTAATCTTCCTTAGCCGCTATATTTTTTATAACATTCAAAATATTGAAGAATTTAACATTTTGAGGGCAGTGCTGTTCACAATTATGGCAGGTGGCACAATACCAAATATAAGGGCTGCTTAAGAGCTCTTTTCTCATCCCCAATCTTACCATCTTGGCTAATTTCTTTGGATTGTATTCCGGAAATACCTCGTGAATAGGACAACCTGCCGAACAGGTCCCGCAGCTAAAACAGGCATTTAAACCCTGAGCGTCAGAATGTGACAAGACCTCAGATTTAAAATTGGGATCGAGTCTTGATGTAGAAACCGGTTTTTTAAATTCAAACGTCTTTTTAGCTTTATCCATCCCTCTTTAGTTCCTCTATAAGCGCTTTTTTTAATTCTTCCTTTTTCGGTACCCCCATAAATTTAAGCTCGCCATTGATAGCTATAGCAGGAACAGACATAATCCCGTATTGAGCAGCCCTTGTGGTATCAACGGTAATATCCACCTCTTCCACTGTTATTTCACCGTTTAACTCTTCGGATAAACTTTTAAAGATCTCCTTTACCGCCGGACAACCAACACAGCCGGGAGACATAAAATCTTCCACATAAACCTCTGCCATAGTCAATACCTCCTTATGTCTTTTTTGTTTTTACAATATATTCGGGAAGTTGTATTTCGCCTTTTCTCAATTCACTATCTGCGCAAGAAGCAGCTGCCTTTGCCTGAACGATTGAATCAGGAATATCTTTAGGTCCCTGCGCCGAACCACAGATATAAACACCCCTGACATTCGTCTCAACAGGCCGAAGTTTAGGATGGACTTCTTTAAAAAAGCCATTTTCGTCTAAATTTGTGCGTAAAAGCTCTGCAAGTTGTTTTGTACCCTTAGATGGGATAGTTGCGCAAGACAATACAACTAAATCTACTTCCAACCTAAGAAGCGCATCCATATCAGAGTCTTCAACTTTCAAAACAAGGTTTTTTGTCTTATCATCCTCAATGATCTCAGCAGGCCTGCCATGGATGAAATTAACGCCAATCTCTCTGGTACGCTTGTAATACTCTTCAAATCCTTTGCCGGTAGTACGCATATCTATATAAGAGATGTAAACTTGAGTATCCGGCAAAACCATCTCTTTAATTATCTGGGCGTGTTTTAACGCATACATGCAACAAACAG
>CAZEQA010000215.1:0-2338 GCA_964514265.1 uncultured Planctomycetia bacterium
GTGAGCGAGCGGAGCAAGAACACCAAGCAAAGTTATATTTACCCGCTAGATTTGCAAAGACGCCTCACTGTCTCTAAGACCTCTTCAACGGTAATCGCCTTCATACAACGGTTATCTTTACAGTCAAGCTGATAACAAGGGGTTTGACAACCCACATCTTTCTGTATAACTACATAATTACCCTTCCCATAAGGTCCGGTAATTTCGGGAGAAGTGGGGCCAAAAAGGGCAATCACCTTGGTCTTCTGACTAACCGCGACATGCATCGGCCCGGAATCGTTAGAGATAACTAAATCTGCCCTGGCCATTAAAGCTGCAAGTTGACCTAGAGTAGTCTTGCCGCAAATAATAAGAGGGCGATTCTTCATCAGAGCGGCTATATCCCGGGCTAAATTAAAATCGGCTTTTGCGCCGGTAATAACAATCCTGGCCTGATAATCTCTAATTAGACTATCACACACTTGAGCGAAATTTTCTTTTGGCCAACGCTTGAGAAACCAATTTCCCCCCGGGTTAATCGCGATTACAAAATCCTCTTTCTTCAATCCGCATTCTTGAAAAAGACCCAAAATATAATCTTTATCTTCGGGGCTTGAGAAAAATTCGTAGTCTTTATTTTCTGGCTCCATACCACAGACCTGAGCAATATTTAAAAAGTATTCCACTTTGTGTATTGGTTTAACGGGCTGAGGAATGCTTGTAGTGAGAAGCATTGCCCTCTTTTTGGTGTAATAACCAATCCTCCGGGGAATCCCTGCAAGTACGCATATCAAGGTTCGCGTAAAGGAGCGATGGAGAAGAAAAGCGGTATCAAAATGTTTAGAGCGCAAAAGTCCGATTAATCGCAATTTTCCCCAAAGGCCTTTGTGTCTTCGGTCTTCCTCAAAGGTAATTACTTCATTTAAATAAGGATTATTTTCCAGAATTGGGACACAGCGGGGCACAACGAGCGTTGCAATAAAACTATCTGGAAACGCCTTTCTTGTCGCTCGGATAAAAGGAGTAGAAAATAAGACATCTCCCCGCCAATTCACGTTAACGATTAATATCCGTTTCATATTTCCTGATAACGACTAGCGTATAGCGTAGAGCGTATAGCGGATAGTTAAAGTTTTTTGTTTTTTCTATACGCTAAACGCTATACGCTAAACTTAGATTAATACGGTCTTCTCACCCTTCTAAACAAATTATAATGCCCGGAAAGCTTTACCCAAAATACAAAAAGAGAAGCATTGCTGTCTTTAACCTTAATCCGTTTTAAGGCAAAGAGGTCGCAATTTTTATAGGTTTGAGACCTTCCCCGATTTGTTGTACAGGCGCACTTATATCCATTTCTTTTGATAATTTCTTGTATCTCGGGAGTAAAACCTCCTATAGGATAGCAAAAGGAGTCTATTATTTCCCTTAATCGTGCCTGGAGCATTCCTTTTGAAGTCCCGATTTCCCGCTCGAGTTCTCTGGTCGTCCGCCCGGGTAAATAAGCGCCTGATAAAGTATGACTCCCTATCGTGATTATCCCCGAAGAAACCATTTCTCTTATCTGCGCAAATGTAAGATAACCTTCTCTGCCGATTGCCTCAACAATAACAAAAATTGTTGCCGGCAAATTATAGTTTTTCAACACAGGATAAGCAGAGATGTAGTTATCCGCATAACCGTCGTCAAAGGTAATGACCACGCTATTACGAGGTAATCTTTCTTTTTTCAGTTTCGCTTCGACAAGTTCTGCTAAAGAAATAACATTATAGTTGCGACGCGATAAAAAGCGCATCTGAGAGCGAAAGTTTTCCGGAGAAACACTAAGAGAAGAGGCCGCTCCATTTTCATCGATATGATGATACATCAAGATGGGGACAACAAATTTGGGACTAATAAAAAAGGAGAAACCCGCAATAATTAAAACAATTACCAAAGCTAAAATTACAAATATCTTTATTTTCATCTCTTTAAGACTTCCTCATAAACCTTCTCAATCTCATCGACCATCTGTCTTAAGTTAAATTTTTGTCTTGCCTGTGCCTTCGCCTGCCGGCCCAACTCTTTTGCCATTTCTTTATCTTTAAGCAATCTTAGGATCGCCCCGGCTAAGGCCCTGGGCTCCTTAGGGCGGACCAAAAATCCGTTCACCCCATCTTTAACCAAAGTATAGATGCCTCCTACGTTGCTAGCGACAACAGGCAAGCCCATTGCCTGCGCCTCAATAATAGCCAGACCCAATCCCTCCATAATAGAAGGAAAGACAAAGGTATCCATAATAGATAAAGGCACAGAGGTATCGAAAGTGGAAGGACTAAAGAAGACATTATTTTCTAGGCCCAACTTCTTGGTCTGATTAACC
>CAZEQA010000216.1:0-2335 GCA_964514265.1 uncultured Planctomycetia bacterium
TCTTCGATTTCGTTCGGGACGAGCACTGTGGGCGCACCCGAGACAGGACCCCGAGCCCTGAGAAGCCAAGGGGGAAAAATGAAAATTTTGGTTATTTACTATTCGCAAACAGGCAATACCAAAAAGATGGCTAAAGAAGTGGCCGAAGGAGTAAAATCTGAAGGCGTAGATGTGGAATTAAAGGATGTGGAAAAAGTAAAGGCCAAGGAATTATTGAAAGTCAGTGGAATTATTATCGGTTCTCCTACATATTATGGGAGTATGGCTTACCAGATAAAGCAATTGCTTGATGAAAGCGTAGAGTTCCATGGCGAGCTTGCCGGAAAAGTTGGCGCAGCCTTTTCTTCCTCGGCAAATATCGGTGGCGGCAACGAAACCACAATTTTAGATATCGTTAATGCAATGTTAATTCACGGGATGATTGTGCAAGGCGATGCATCCGGTGACCATTATGGCCCTGTAGCTATTGGCGCACCAGATGGGCGCTCAAACAAACAGTGCAGGCGCCTTGGACAAAGAACAGCAAGGCTGGTAAAGGACTTATCCGCAAAGTGAAGAATAAAGAAGTAGCCCAGATTTTCCGAGAGATTGCTGAGATATTGGAGATTCAGGGTGAAAATCCTTTTCGCATCCGCGCTTACCTTAAGGCAGCGCAAAGTGTGGAATCTTTAACTCGCGATATTGCCGAGATTGCTAAAGGGGATGAACTGGAAAAGATACCCGGTATCGGCAAAGACCTGGCGGAAAAAGTAAAAGAAATAGTTAAAACCGGAAAACTCAAATTTTATGAGCAATTAAAAGATGAGATTCCCGAAGGTCTTACTGTACTGATGTCTGTGCCCGGGCTTGGTCCCAAGACCGCCAGGCTTTTATACGATAAATTAAATATAAAGAATATTAAGGACTTGGAGAAAGCCGCTCATGCTCACAAGATCAGTACTTTACCGGGCATTAAAGAGAAGACCGAAGAAAATATTTTGCGAGGGATTGTTTTAATTAAGCAAACAAAGGAGAGGATGCCCCTGGCGCAGGCCTTATCTATCGCTGAAGAATTCATCCAGCCCTTAAAGAAATTGAAAGAGGTAAGACAAATTGAACCAGCAGGCTCCTTGCGGCGCAGAAAAGAGACGGTAAGAGACATTGATATTCTGGTAACTTCTTCTAAGCCGGAGAAAATCATGCATGTATTTACCGGCCTTTCCCAGATAAAGCGGGTTTTGGCCTTAGGGCCGACTAAATCTAGCGTATTAACTAAAGACGGTATTCAAGTCGATGTCCGTGTGGTCAAACCAAAAAGCTTCGGTGCGGCGCTATTATATTTTACCGGTTCAAAACAACATAATATAAGGCTTCGCCAGTTAGCGGCAAAGGAAGGCCTGAAGATTAATGAATACGGATTGTTTAGAAAAAATAAGTGGTTAGCCGGAAAGTCAGAGGGTGATATCTTTAGCTTTTTTAAACTTCCCTATATAGCTCCGGAATTGCGCGAAGAAAGAGGAGAGATTGAGGCGGGGCTTCAGGGAAGACTCCCCAAGATTATAGACCTAAAAGATATTAAAGGTGATTTACATGTGCATTCTAAATGGAGCGACGGCACCTCCTCCATTAAAGACATTGCCCGGGCGGCAAAGGAAAAGGCATATAGTTATATTGCTATTTGCGACCATTCGCAATCTATCAAGATTGCTGGCGGTTTAAGTGTTGAGGAATTGAAGAAACAGATTAATCTAATCCGTAAACTAAATAAGAAATTTAAGGGCTTTCGGGTTTTAGCGGGAAGCGAGGTGGATATTAAATCCGATGGTAGTTTAGATTATCAGGATGAAATTTTAAAAGAATTGGATATTGTCGTGGCTGCCGTTCATACCGGATTTAAACAAAGCCAGGAACAACTGACTAAAAGAATAATAAAAGCTATGGAAAATAAATATGTCAATGTTATTGCCCATCCAACGGGACGGCTTTTGGGGCAACGCGAACCTTATGCCTTAGATATGGAGAAGGTCTTGCAAAAGGCAGAAGAGACTAATACATTTATGGAGATAAATTCCTTTCCGGATAGGCTGGACCTTACTGATATTAATTGTCGTCGGGCTAAAGAATTGGGCGTGAAAATGGCTATCTCCACTGATGCCCATAGGCTGGAGCAGTTGGATTATATGTATTTAGGAGTAACCGTATCCCGCAGAGGATGGCTGGAGAAAAGGGATATAGCAAATACGTTGCCTCTGGAAAAATTGCTCAAGGCACTTAAGCGAAAGAGGTGAGGCTTGCTCGGTGTTTTTGTTCGCTCGCTGAATTTTTTTGCCGAGTTGTGGCATTTATCCCTCACTTC
>CAZEQA010000217.1:0-2319 GCA_964514265.1 uncultured Planctomycetia bacterium
GGAATCATGACTTCGTTACCAAATGCTTTTCCATCTTTACTAAATATTGTTACCTCATATCCCACACTGCCTTCTGTTTCATATGTAAAGTATTCTTCGCCAAAATAAGGTAGAGATGGTGTATTTCCTTGAGTTTGTTTTAGAATGTCTAACAGACTCGTTTGCTTGGCCGGGCCAGCAAATTGGGATTGGGACTGGACATCTTGGTCTTCTCTTACCTGTCTTACCTGATTAAATCTTCGTGCATACTGGGCATAGACACCAAGATGGGCCTGCTCCTTTAATTGGCTCAGGCGCTCAGTGAGTATTGAAGGAAGGTTGGGTCTTTGCTGACTGAGCTTTTCTGCCTTAGCCAGATGAGAGAAGGCACCTTCTATGTTTCCTTTCTGCAGACGGTCTTCAGCCCGGTTAAGGGATTCACTAAAGTCAATGGCATCCCTTAAGCCCCTTGCTACCTGGGTGAGCTGTTGGGTTATCTCTTTTGGCAGGTCTCTGCCTTGGGTTAATTCTTCAGCTTGATAGAAGTCTCTTCGGGCCTGGTCAATGTCTCCTCTTTCTAAGCCCTGGCACACATTACGTAGTAAATCTGCAATGTCAGCCTGGGCTAAGGCCTCTTGGCGGACAATGAAAGCATTCAATACCTCAGGGGTGATTCCGGTAGCTGTCGGGCCAGCAGCAATGGGGAACATACCCACCCCTGTCTTTACAGAAGGAATCCTATCTTTGGGCAGGGTTTCGCTTACCTTGGGTTGCACAGGTTTAGAGATATCCTTTTCAGAAGTAGCGGTCTGAGGAGCTCTCCAGCCCTTAACTGTCTGGCAAAGCACATCATATTCAGTGGGCTTCTTTAGACCTAAGAGATTATCCAGCAGAGGAAGTTGGATCTTGAGGGCCTGTTCGGCCTTGAGTTTATTAAAGCCCTGTGTGCTGAGGGGGCCTAAAGGAGCACCTTGCGAGATGTATTCAGCATAGGTGTTAATCTGCTTCAGGGTGGAGGCCCTTTGGGCCTGGAGCTGCTTTTCTCGGATAAACTCTGCTGTCTTATCTAAAGAGGCACTTACTTGAGAGAGTAATATTGTTTGCTCAGCAGCAATCTTTCTGGCTTCGGCCAGTTGGTCTTGGGCATCTTGGTATTTTCCTGGTTCGGCTTCGGCAAGTCCGCGGGCATTGGCCAAGAGCACCTCTATGTGAGTTAGTTTCTCTTGTTTAACCGTATTTGTCAGCTTAAAGGAAAGCAGTTCGAATCGACCATAAAATAACCTATCTGGAGCATCTCTGTTGAGAAAGCCAACATACAGACCGAGCATCTTTATTTGAGTTAAATCGATGTCTTTAAGATTGAGTGGTGTCTGGCTATTAACGCTGAAGCTAATCTCGGGTTTGTCTACTACTCCATATGTTCCCGAGAAATAACTAATTCTATCCTGAGTATCACGCAGAGCCACTATCAGCTGCATTTGGTTGGGATGAGCCCTAACGGCATCTTGCGGTAATCTTGCCTTGATTGAAAGGGCGTATTCGGTAAAGTCAATCGGGCTGTCTAACTGATACCAGAGAGTTGTGTGGGAGGTCGTTGCGATAAAGTATGGGGTAATAACCTTGAGAATACCACCTGTTAAGGGACGAATCCTATTAAAATAGTCGGTAGTCCAATGAGAAATATTGCTTAATTCCCCTTCAGGCCCTGCCCTGGGAGCTATAAGCTTTTGCTGTTGAGCTGGTGGGGAAACCTCCTCGGCAGTCTCTTGGGCCTTTCCTTTTCCTTCTTTGAGAGTGGCTGGCTGGCTAACCTTGAGTTGACCACTGGTTTGTCTTTGTTTGTTAAGTTTCTCTTCATATTGGGCGGGAAGCCTGAAGGCCTGTTCAAATTCCTCAATTGCCTGTTCGTATTGCTCGTTTTGATAATAATCACAACCTTGTATGTAATGGCTAATAATGGTTTTGGTGTCTAATGATTGGTCGCTACTTAGGTGCGAAAGCGCCTCTTCTAAGGCCTGTTTTTCTAGTATGGCTAATACTTCCCCATCCCCAGCCTCTCGTAGAGCTTTACCTATGTAAATGGACCTGTTACTTTTTCTACCGAATAAACCTTCCAGAAGTTTAATCGGTTGGTCTATAACAATACCTACGGCCTCCAGCGGCATACCAACCACTCCTACAGCGCCGAATAAGGTCCGTGTTAGAGAATCCTGCCTGTCTCTTCTCTCTCGGTATATTCTCCTAGTTAGCTCGTTATCAGGCAATACTATTTTTGCTCGGTCTTCTCTTACCTGATTAAATCTTCGTGCATACTGGGCATAGACACCAAGATGGGCCTGC
>CAZEQA010000218.1:0-2303 GCA_964514265.1 uncultured Planctomycetia bacterium
TATATTTACAGTTGATAACTCATACTTTAACAATGATAGTATTATTCCTTTGTTTTCTTCGCTAATCTCTGGGCCAAGATAAACGGCAGATAGTTCTTTTGGACTAAACTTATAGTCCGAATATTCTCCATTTTCTCCTACGTTATTGAAATTTACTATCCTCCATTCCTCTTGATATGACCATTTCGGAGTCTTAGTATAACAACTGTTACGAAAAATGTATTTTGTAGCTGCCTTTTGATTTAAAGTTAACAGACTTCCCCAACCAGCCTTATCCAAAAAAGAAGGCCTGTACTGAACTGGTTCAGCTATGAGCCAGGGGCTATCAAGTTCCTTCAAACAAGAGAACTCAAAAACAACACCTCTATACTTATCCGCACAACAATCCCACATAGGCATAATGTTATTTCTAGCACTGAAACATAGAATGCGAAAACTAGGAACCATCTTTTTCCACTTTTCTTTTAATTCATCTAAAGCGGAAGACTCCATAATCAGATCATTCTTCGAATTATGAAGCGAATTGATGACTTCTTCTTTTACACCATTTCTTCCAGATTTCCTTAAAGTCTCTATTATAAAACGCAGCTGAGGATTAAGCTCTAAAGGCAGCTCTGCATTATTCTTAATAAACTCTACGAGCCTATCAATAAGACATTCTTGCATTTCAGAAGGTTTAATATCTGCTGCTAATACACGAGTCACATCGAATGGATCATCAAACAATAAAGGAGAACTCCATCTCAAAGTCTTATTTGTAAGAACAATCTTTGCGACTTCAACTGAGACGTACTTGTAAAATGAAGATCTATCATGTGTTTGGTTTGTTCTATTTGTTTTCATTTTTCAAGATAGTTTTGACTAGTTTTTTATGCACAAAATTAATTTTGCTTAGACTGCGCAAGATGCTATGGATTATTCATGAGGCAGAAAGTGCTCTTTATTTAATTAGCATGTTCTTAAATAAATAATTCCTTACGTTCAAGAATTCATTACGACAGATTATCTTGCCCTCATGAAAAGGATTCAACCAAACAATAGGAGTCGAAGTATACTCTTTTTGCGATATTAACTTTTGTATATCGGGTAAAAATTTCGGTGCTCCATATGTTTGAATGCAAATCAAACCTAATGAACCCTTGGGGATATCTCTTAACTTCTTCCTTGCATCAACAAGTAACCTTCGTTGCGAACGCCGCGCTTGAACATTAACATTGTTCCATGCGCTAATCATCAAATGGGCATTCTCATGTGAAATCTTAGTAGGTTTATCCCCTACAGTAATACTGCTTGTTTGTAAACCTACTTTATCGGACCTTGGTTCTTGCATACGGGGAACGCAGATCAGCAATATATGCTTAGTGATATTTTTGCCCGGATCAAAAAAATCAGAAAACTTACAATTACTTAGCTTATGCAACAGCTCATTGATCTCTGCACCATGTATATAGCGATCGGGAAATACTTCAGTTCTATAACCATTGCTCCAGGCATCCTTAATAAATGCGGACGCATTTAACCTATTCATAAGCTTATTAATAACTGTTTTATATTTCTTAATATGTTCTGAATCATCTTGATTTTGAGATTTACACTCGACATATATCTCTGGGAAGTTTTTCGGTATTATCTTAAACTCAAGGACCTTCCCACTGCCCAATTTAGGCTCATAAGACAATTTATGTTTATCCAGAAACATACCCATACATTTAAGCTCAAAGATAGTATCTGCTGTTTGAGGTTTATTTAACAGTTTTTTAATTAATACTGGTGGTAAATCTTTCCCAAAATAACGATGAGCGAAAACCAACCCCGGAAGCAGGTCATCCAACAAATTCATTGAGTAAGAATGTTTGTTGGATCTACGAACTATGATAAGAACCTGATCTTCTACAAACTCGTATTGGTTAGAGATATGCTTTTCTAAAGTTAAAACTGCACTCTCAATTTGATCAGATGGAACTGATTTTAAAAATTTATGCTTGGCTATTCTTTCTATCAACTGATCTTCCATTATCAAATCCTAAGAGAAAAACAAAAAAACCTTCATTGAGCGTATTGTGCCTAACGAAGGTTTTACTTTTTTATAGTCCAGGTTCCCCCTTCGAACACGGGACTTTCCATATTTAACTTGTATTTAAATTGTATCACAACAAGTGTGATAAATCAATGAAATTGATTCAAGAGATTATATATTGCCAAGAAAACTAAGGAGTGGCAATGCCCATATTCGCAGCAGGGTTTAATAAAGGATTTAGCTGATTTACTTTTCGCATAGCCCATGATTTCCATTTATCAAAGTC
>CAZEQA010000219.1:0-2297 GCA_964514265.1 uncultured Planctomycetia bacterium
AGAGGTTATAGACCTTAAAATGTACCTGGGCGATCCTGAACAAACATTACAAGCCGAAATAGCCGATTGCAAGCACAGTCCCGACGCCATAAAAAAGAAAAGCCCCGTTCCGGTGAAACACCGAAACGGGGCAGTAACCAACCAGACGCTTGGTGCGTCTGTTCGTCAACAATGGCTCCCCGGCGAGGACTCGAACCTCGGACCTAGTGGTTACGACCTGACTTGCATTTCTGCAAGAGTCGGACTTTCTCTTCATCCTCTATCAGGATGGCGGGTGTAAAGTCTCTGCACTCGGGCGCTATGCCCTAGCTCAGGATTGCCGTCGTCTCTACGTTACGGTTTCCCTGACTTAGCCCGCTTGTCACTCTAACATTGCTGTTAGAGGCTGCTAATTTACCCTATGGCGTTTTGCTCGCCCTTCGGGCTCACACAGCCACGCGCTCTACCAGCTGAGCTACCGGGGAATATTTAGTTGACAGTTGACAGTTCACAGTCGACAGTCTATATATTACAGAGAACAGATAATAAAAGCTAAGCGATTTTACAGGTTGCTTCACAGAGATGTTCTAAGCGTGTCCAATTATCATGAATCTGTTTTTGAATCTCAGCAATAATATGTTTGTTTTGTTCTGTAAATAGGTGTTTAAAGCGGCCTTGCACCTTCAAGAATTCTTCTATTGGTTTTCTCTCTTTGGGTTTATAAGTAAAGCGCCAGGTACCGTTTTCTACCTCAATCAAAGGCCAAAATCCGGTTTCTACGGCTAACTTAGAGACTTTGACCGTATCTTCCTGCGGAAAACGCCAGCCGCGATGACACATTGAGAGCACATTTAAAAATGCCGGCCCTTCTGCAGCAAAGGCCTTCTGGGACTTGGTTACCAAGTCATTCCAGCTGGAGATAGTACCTTGAGCGGCATATGGTATTCTATGGGCGGCAACAATTGCTGTCAAGTCCTTTCTGAATTGCACTTTACCCGGAACCGCCTTTCCTGCCGGCGCAGTAGTAGTTGAAGCACCGTAGGGAGTAGCACCTGAACGCTGAATTCCTGTATTGTGCACCACAATGCCATTGGCAATAAAGTTATGCTCATCCTCTACTCTTAGGTCCAGTGTTGGTTCTTTCCCTACCAGTTTTATTTGCTTTACTTTTTCCATAGCAAAATGCTCGTTGCCGATTAAGAAGTTTTGATATTTATATTGATGAGGATACCTTTTTATGTTCCAAGGGTTTTTCTTGCTAAAACAGATATATCCATACTGGGAATCCTTAAGCAACTTTCTTTTAACGCATATTGTGCCTTTAGGTTTGGTCTGATACTGAATCTTACCTACTCTATAATCCATGCTCTGCAATAAAAGCCTTAAGGTTTCTAACAGCTGAACGCTGGCTGAAACATAACGCATGCTATTATCAATTTGATAGCCATCGGATAACATTAATCCTTGCACAAACGCTTCCTTTTGTTCATTCGGCAAAGTAAAGGCCCAAGAAGGAACCTTCTTATTCTTGGCGCCTTTTCCAAAGCCCAAAGAGTCAATAAATTTTGCTACATTAACAGAACGCACAGTAATGTATGTTTTATCGGCAGTAAGACTGTTACCGAAAATATTTCTATGCAAAGTAAATAAAGCCTTTCTACCTTTAGTGTTCTCTGGTAAAGCAAAGCCGACTTCGGCTTTATTAAGTCTTGTCCAGCCATCGCCTACATATAAGCCTAAGTATTTCATCAGTTCCGAGCTAGAAGACTTGGGGATTTTTACCTCATTTATCTTATTTACTTTATAATCACCTTTTTTGCTCTTTTTAAAATCAAATTTTGCTGATTTGTTCGGAATCAATTGCCTGGAAACAACAATTTCATTTCCGGGCACAACATCCTCCAGTTTCTTCCAGACTAACTCGCTATCTTTTCCTCGCCCGTTTCTTTTGAGAACTAAAAATGGGTGATTTGAAGTCGCCTTAATAGAATGATGGAGAGTGGAAAGTTCGTATACATCTTTTACGCCATTATCAAAGACGCCGCTGCATCTTTTTAGAACCAACTGATGTGTCTTCATATCAAAGGCATAAACTTCATCGCCTACTTTTATTTCGGTAATTTTTTTAACACCATTTTTGCTCGCTATTAAAGAAGAAAGGCTAAGGCAGTTCATATAGGCTTGGTTATCATAGCAGACATAGACGAAATTATGGCCGCGCTCAAGCGCGCCGGATAAGGCCTGCAGGCCTATGTCGTACGTCCCTCCGTCGCCGCCGAAGGCGACAAATTTAATCTCTTTCTTTATTTTGCCCTGCT
>CAZEQA010000220.1:0-2292 GCA_964514265.1 uncultured Planctomycetia bacterium
CACAATCAGGCCCATCTTATCCGGGACATTTAATGACCTAAGCAAATCTCTTAAGCGTGCTCTTTCCTTATTATCCTGAATTCTACGCGATATACCTAAATGATTATCCTGAGGCATAAGGACAAGAAAGCGGCCAGGCAAGGCAAGATGTGTGCTTAGGCGGGACCCTTTTGTACCCAAAGGCTCCTTCACTACCTGGACCAGAATCTGCTGGCCGACCTTAAGCATATCTTTGATTTTAATTTGGCCCTGTGCCTTATTGCTATCTTCTGCCCCTTCGTAGCCATAAGGTCTATCAATAAGCTCGGTCATCTTTTCATAATCAGGGCGAGTCAAATCCTGAACATATAAAAAACCATTCTTTTTTAACCCAATTTTTACAAAAGCCGCCCCAATAGCCGGCACAACCGATTCCACTACCCCTTTATAAATGCTTCCTACCAGTCTCTGCGCCTGTTGTCTTTCCACATAAAATTCTTCTAAGGTCTTCTCTTCAATAATAGCTACGCGCTTTTCTTGAGGCTCAACATTAATCAGAATTTCTTGATACATCTTTTCCTTATTATTCTTCGTCGACTTCGTCGAGTTTTGCCTGTTTATTTAAATCTTCATTCTCTGAATTTAGAAGTCTTACGGTAACGAAAATCATTAAATCGGTTGTATCTACCTCTTTTTCCGTTTTCCTAAAAAAGTATTTAAGCAAAGGTATATCACCCAAAATCGGGACCTTTCTAACTACGTCACTTGTCTCCTCTTTAATTAATCCGCCAATAACTATGGTCTCTCCGTCTTTAACCATTACCTGTGTGGTTGATTCCCGAGTAGAGAATCTGGGTGCCTCTATTGTTCCTGTGCCGGTAGTAAACTCATCCCAACCATAAAGAGAGCTGACTACGGGATGCAGTTGCACAACAATCTGGCCTTCCGGGTTAACATGGGGAGTCACCGTTAACATTATTCCAATGTCTTTCTCATCGTATCCGGAGACCACTAAACGTCCCGTGTCTGAGTCCACCTCATATGTAGGTATATTAAATGTCTCGGTAACGCCAATTACAGCCTCTTGATTATTTAGGGTAGTAATCCTAGGGTTGGAAAGGATTTTTGTCTCCGCACGCCTTTTAAAAATCTCCAACACTGTTTGTAATTGGGCAAAACTTAAGGTGCCAAAGGTAAAATCTGATTTTACCGCATAAGGGAATCCATTGTCTACGCTCTCTGTAAAATCGTCCGTTGTGGTATCTACTTTAGGAAAATACTTTTTGCCTGTTATCCCACCTGTATTGCCAAAGACAAAAGGGGCAGTTAATGGCCTGGCTGATCCAGTTGCTTGAGCCCCAAGAGTCCATTGAATACCCAGGCGCTCATCTTTATCCAATACTGTCTCAATGAGTTTGGCTTCAATCATTACCTGCGCGGTCTTTCTATCCAACCTTTCAATAACCTTACTAATTTTATACAGGTTAGTGGGGACATCAGTAACTACGACTTGATTCGTCCTTTCATCAAACCTCACCTTTCCTCTATCGGTAACTATTTCTTTGATCGCTTCAGAGACCTCTTCGGCATCAGCGTAATTTAAGATATATATCTGGGTAGATAATTCCTCTTTACCCAGATTTTCCAGGGTAGTCACCCTGATTACATCGCCTTCGCGCTCATAGACAAAGCCATAGGTCTTAAGAATTACATCTAAGGCCTGCTCCCAGGGGACATTTACCAGTCTTATGGTTACTGTTCCGGAAACATCTCTGCCCGCCACTATATTAACGCCGCTTTTATAGGAGATAATCTTTAATACATCGTGGACATCTGCGTCTTTAAAGTCTACAGTGATATTGCCTGCTTCTGTCTTTGCTGGCGCAGATAGACCTTGTGTAGATTCTGACTCTTCCTGCGCTTGTGCTACACTCTGAATCAGCAAAAGCAAACATATTGACAATAACTTCACCCATTTCATCTTCATTTTATTGCTCCTCCAATGAGCACTGGACTTATGGAGCATAAAATGCGACATAAGTCCATCATGCTTTAGTTAAGCTTCTTTAGTTTGTGCAAATTGGATCCTTGACATCGAAGATGTCAAGGATCCAATTTGGCCATACAACTTACGTCACTCCGTTCCGTAAGTTGTGGCCTCGTTTGACAATCTTAATATGTACTCTTTGCCATTTTTAAAAAGCATAACACTGTCTTTTGTCACATTGGTTACTTTAAATCCACCGATGGAGTCTCCTATCTCTACTATTTGATTGTTAATCAGGCATGAGCTCTTCCCTTCCGGGTCCCATA
>CAZEQA010000221.1:0-2280 GCA_964514265.1 uncultured Planctomycetia bacterium
TTGGGATTATACCTTTCATTAAATAGGAATTATGAAAGTATATCCTTTGGGATTAAGCTTATGGCTACGCGTTCGCTGCTTCTTTGGTCAGGTTCCTCAACTGTTGCTAATAATTGGGACGGAACCTGCCCATAAAGCCAAGGTTGAGGAACAGTTCCTCAAGGCAATCGTTTATTATACCATGACAGGGATAATTGTCAACTATTCTTCTTCGCCCATAACTCTAATTAATGGTAGGGCTTCGAAGGAATTTAAAGGTTCTTCGAAGCTAAATATGTAAATATTTAGCGAAGTAGACCTATATTCCCTTATAAACTCTTGGGACACGATTAGTTATGGAGCAAACTATTTCATAAGGAATGGTCCTGGAGACACGGGCAATCTCTTCTGTGCGCATCTCCAGCTTCCTCTGGCGACCAATCAATACTACCTCATCGCCAATGTTTACTCCTTTAATATGCCCTACATCCACCATAGTCTGGTCCATTGTTACCTTGCCCACTACAGGCGCCTTTTGCCCTTTAACTAAAACAGAGGCGCGGTTGGAAAGAATTCGCCCATAGCCATCGGCATAACCAATGGGTAAAGTAGCAATGCGCGTGGGCCTTTCAGTAATAAAAGTGCGGCCGTAACTGATGGAGCGGCCCGCCGGCACACTTTTTAGATAGACAATTCTTGTCTTTAATGATAAAGCCGGCTTTAGTTTCAAGATTTTGGTAAAATTCCGCTTAGGATACATACCATAAACAATTATACCCGGCCGCACCAGATTAAAATGTGATTTTTTAAGGTCCACCAAGGCAATACTATTGGCTGCGTGTCGATAAGTAAGCTGAATATTTTTCTGGGCTATCTTGTTTAACAGACTTTCAAAGGCCGCAAGTTGATAATTAGTGAAAAAATTATCCCGGGAGGCACTGGCGAAATGCGTATAGATACCTTCGAGGTAAATATTTTTCATTTCTGTGAGCATCTTTACGAAAACAAAGGCCTCTTCGTGCCAGGCGCCTATTCTTCCCATTCCTGTATCTATCTTAACATGCACAGGGATAGTTTTATTTGCCGCTCTGGCCTTATCGTTTAATATCCGGGCCAACTCTTTATTGCAAAGAGTTAAAGTAACATCGTAATCTAAAGCAGTATCCACCTCTTCAGGCAAAATCGCACCCATTACCAGAACCGGTAACTTTATTCCTTCTTTCCGCAGTGCGATGGCTTCATCTAAAGTAGCCACGCCCAGATAGTGGACATCCAGTTCTTCCAGAGTCCTGGCCACTTCCCTCAAGCCATGACCATAGGCATTGGCCTTGACCACCACCATAATCTTCGGAGAGTTCTTCTTTCCCCAACCTACCAGTTTCTTTATCTGTCTTAAATTGTGCCTAATGGCGCCTAAATCTATCTCTGCCCACGTTGGCCTGGATGTCATTGTCATCTAAGTCTAACCTTCTTTACCTGGCATTCTTTTGGATACAAATAAAGCGGCGCCAGACTATTTATATCGTCGAGTTTATTCTTCTTGAACCGTTCCAACGCTAAAGAAACTGCCTGCGCAGCTTTAGGATACCAAAATTTCTCTTCAGCAAAAATAGGCTTTATTTTCTTGATTCTATGGATTTTGTCGCCATAAAGCCTGACGCCGTCACCCAAGAAAATAATTCTTCCGCTTAATCTTTTCACTAATTCATCCAACGATAAAAGAAGATAGCCGGACTTACGCACAATCTTTCCGTTTCTGGCTTGATATAAACAGGCATAAACCTTATTTTGTTTGGCATCAATAATCGGGCAAACCTGCATATTTTTCACCCCATTATAAAATTCTCGTTTTATAACGGGGCGTGCATTTTGTACTAAAATATCTATACTGGGAATTGCTACTACGGGCTTGCCTAAGACAAAAGCTAAACCCTTAACAGTAGTTATCCCTATACGCAAGCCGGTAAATGAACCCGGGCCTTTGCTTACACAGAAACCGTCTAATTGTTTTAAAGAGACTCTTGCCTTCTTTAATATTTTATCTATAAGAGGGACCAGTTGTGAAGAATGTCTTCTGTCCAGAAGCCTGTGCGTCTGGCTTAAAATCTTATTATCTTCGGCAACCGCCAGACTCAGATATTTGCTTGAGGTATCTAAATAAAGAATTTTCATTGTAATTGAAAATTAAAAATTTTGTTAAATAATTTTAAATTTTATAATTTACAATTTAAAATTTGCAACTAAATTTTCATACCGCTTGCTATGGGCGAAAAATTTAATCTCTCTTTTAGCCTCGCCTTT
>CAZEQA010000222.1:0-2252 GCA_964514265.1 uncultured Planctomycetia bacterium
CAAACAGGCCCTGCGCCTCTTTCGGCGAGACAGATTTGTTTAACTGAAGATAGATAGTGCTTAAGATACCCCTCTTTATAGGAATCAAATGCGGCGTAAAAATAATCTCTGTCTTGTGTTTAGTAAAATTGGACAATTCCTGATTTATCTCAGGGGCATGCTGATGCGCATCAACCTTATAGGCAGAGAAATTATCCTGCATCTGAGGCAAAAGTTCTGCCTCCTTTTCCCTGCCTGCGCCGCTTAAGCCGGTCTTGGCATCAACGATAATATTTTTTCTTTCGGCAATGCCTTTTGCCAAAAGCGGAAGACAGCCCAAGATTATTCCCGTAGGATAACAACCGGGATTAGCGAGCAACTTGGCCTGTTTAATCTTTTCTCTGTAAACTTCAGGCAATCCATAAACTGCTTGAGCAAGGTATTCGGGGCTTTTATGTTTTACCCCATACCATTTTTCATAGAGCGATGCATCCTTTAATCTGTAGTCGGCGCTCAGGTCAATAACCCTTTTCCCGGCTTCAAGAAACTTAGGCGCCACTTCCATCGATACCCGGTGAGGAAGGGCCAAAAAGGCCAGGTCGCAATCAGGTAAAATCTCAGGAAACTCCGGCTCTCTACAGACTAATTCTAATTTTCCTTCAAAGTAAGGAAAAATCTGGTTAATCTTTTGGGGCTGGCCGATCTTAGCCGATAGAGAAGAAATTTCAACCTCTGGATGGTCAACTAAAATTTTTAGCAGCTCTTCTCCGGTATATCCCGTCGCCCCGACTATCGCCACCTTTAACATCTTCGTTCCTCAACAGTAAACTGTATTATAGAATAAAAAAGCCTACTCCGTCAAGCAATTTCCTCGATAAAAGTAGGCTTTTCATCCATAAACTATAAATAATAAAATCTAAATTAAGCTAGCCTCCTTATCGTTTGGTCCACTGGAAGCGTCGGCGGGCGCCTTTCTGCCCATATTTTTTGCGCTCTTTCATCCGTGGGTCACGGCGCAAAAATCCGGCGCCTTTTAAGGCAATGCGTAAACTCTCATCTGCCTTAATTAAGGCCCGCGCGATTCCGTGACGGATCGCCTCGGCCTGGCCGGCGGTGCCTCCACCTCTTACGCTAGCACGGACATCAAACTTCTTTGAAGAATTCGTAACCGTCAAGGGCTGTAAGATGCACGTCCGTAATACCTGCGTGGGAAAATAGTCTTCCGCTGTTCTTCCGTTAATGGTAACTTTACCTTCGCCTGCGAAAAGAAAAACCCTGGCCACTGCCGTCTTTCTTCTGCCGGTTGCTTGAAACCTTTGCTCTGCCACTATTTGACCTCCAAAATTCTGGGAGCTTGCCCCATTACAAATTTACAAATACACTTAAGATAAATCGAAAAACTTTATGCTTAAAGCTAACCGTTATTGCCCAAGCTCAAGCTTTGTAGTAAATTTGTAACGGGGCTTGCGCCTGGTGCTGGTGAACGCTGTCTGTATAGACCTTTAACTTTTTGAACATATCCCTGCCTAAAGGCCCTTTCGGAAGCATTCCCTTAATAGCATGCCTAAGCACATATTTGGGTTT
Organism: uncultured Planctomycetia bacterium; assembly: GCA_964514265.1. Classification (GTDB taxonomy): domain Bacteria; phylum Omnitrophota; class Gorgyraeia; order JAFGHF01; family JAFGHF01; genus CAZEQA01. The sequence goes on from CAZEQA010000222.1 coordinate 1,564, forward strand.
AGTTTTGAGCATCTCTTTCAATGGTGTCTCTTTTAACCCACTGGGATATCCGGAATACCGCTTATATAACTTCTGGTCCATCTTCCTTCCGCTAACCCTGATATCTTTAGCATTGATAATTACCACATAGTCCCCGCAATCTATATGGGGGGTAAAGATAGGCTTATGCTTACCGCGCAATATCCTGGCCGCCTCCGTAGCAATGCGGCCCAGGATTTTGCCTTTTGCGTCCAGCAAATACCATTTCCTTTTGATTTTCTTAGGGTTAGCAACGAATGTCTTGTTCATGTTGTTATGCAAGTTAAGGTCCTTGACATCAGGAATGTCAAGGACCAAATTCGGCCTCAGACTTATGTTCGCCTTGCTCCATAAGTCTGGGCCTCATTTGGAAAGGCAAAGTATAACATAAGATTACCGCCTTGTCAAGTCCTATATCTAACATTGTAACTAACATTCATCAGGCAAAGGCCTCTAGCCGGCGCGCAAGGGCCGGCATAAATCCTATTTCTGGCTTGCAAAATTCCCTTTATATCTTCCGGTTTAATTTTTCCCCGGCCAACCTCAATGAGGCTACCCACAATATTACGGACCATCCGGTAGAGGAAACCATTGGCTTCAATATCTATATAGATGAGTTCCTTGTCGTTGCGAATATCCAGGCGCTTAATCGTGCGCACAGGATGCCTCTC
>CAZEQA010000223.1:0-2240 GCA_964514265.1 uncultured Planctomycetia bacterium
AAGATGGGAAATCAGATTAAAAGCATCGCAGCAGAATATGAAACCTGCAAAGAAATCGCGGCAAAACAAGGGATCCCTTTGAAGGACGTATATTATGAAACAAAACAGGTGGCGCAGAAAGTATTATTTGCGGAGAAGAGAAGTAGTTCGGGAAAATGATTAGATTTAAGAGAATATTTAACTTAGTTCTAAAATCAATACCACTTTTACTGGTGCTTAAATCTTTTTCTGAAAATAAATCATATGCATCCAATGAGCCGTTTATTATTAACAAACAGGATCCCGTAAAGTTATATTCGGCAAGTGAGTCGGCTGTCTTAAATGCGACCGAGAATAAACTTCTTACTTCCAAGGTATCTATTGTAAAAGGATATAATTTGTATTCGATGACTAAAGAAGCGATAGATTTGATAGGAGGCATGAAAAAAATATTAAAACCCGGCGATAAGGTGTTTATAAAACCCAATTATATAACCGGAGGTCTTGACGGCCATGACCCTGTGAGTTCGGGAGAAATAGCCCATCCTGAAGTAGTTGCTTCTGTGGCTGAAGAATGCGTGAAGGCGGGAGCCAGCGAAGTAATAATTGGCGAATGGGTTGAGCGCCCCCCTAAAATAAATTTTGGGGGAAGAGAAGGCAAGGAAGGTGCGCAGATTAAAGGTTTAATAGACCTTTTAAATAAAAAATATGGCCATAAAATTTATTTAATAAACTTAATGGATCACACAGCTTATTTCAAATACATTCCTTCAAAGACTAGGCTAGGGTTTTTAGCAATCCCCAATATAGTTGCAGAAGCAGATGTAATTATTTCCATCCCTTCCTTAAAGACCCACCACAAACCATGTCCTGTGAGTTTAGGGATGAAAAATTTTATGGGGATTATGCCCTCTATTCTTTATGGTGAACCGCGCTATAAACTTCACGAAGCCGGCGTCCATCAAGTTATTGTAGATATCAATAAGGCCTTAGGGCCGGATTTGGTGGTTATAGATGGCAGTTTTGGAATGGAGGGCAAGGGCGCTTCTTTGTTCTTAGGCGGCAAGCCTGTAGATGTGAGTAAACTTATAGGAGGATTTGTTGTTATCGCTGGCAGAGACCCCGTAGCTACGGATGCCACGGCTACACGTTTGATTAGCAAAAACTGGAAGCCTGCACCTGAGGATTTAAATTTAGGTACCCCCTGGTATGTTCACCATATCAGAATGGCCTACGAGCAAGGCCTGGGTATATTAAATTCCTCTAATATAGCTATAGTCGGAGAAAAATTGGAGGCTTTACAGATGAACTGGGAACCTTCAGACGATGGCGTATATCCAGAGATTCCCCAATAATGAAACAATCGAAAGAATTAATTAAGTTTCTATTTTGTGGTATATTTTTTTGTTTCTTCTTAAGTGATAACTTATGGGCAGAAACTTCTTTAGTTATTGATGCCACCAGTTCAACGGGTACTTGGAAAAAGGGCATAATTACGGATAGAAGAGTATTGTTTACTGACAAATCATATGTGGTTTCGAACATACAAATGGATGTTCCCAAGCCGGGGGAATATCAGTTATTTGTATATGCGCATCATAATTGGAGAAAATCTTCCCCCTGTATTTATGTGGAAGCAGTTGATTCTGAAGCCAAAGTTCACACAGGTTATCATAAAATTGAAAATATATGGTATTTAGAACAGCAAGATAAAGGACGCTGGTTTTTTATTTCCCTTGCGCAAAATCCTTATTGGAATCTACCAAAAGGAAAATTAGATATGAAGTTTTGGCTGGAAGGAAGAAGTACTGCTTGGGATAATGCAGTAGTTTCCGTGGAAGATAAGGTTTCTATTGAGCACTTTTTTCTTATACCTGTAATAAGATCTGAATTCGGAACGTTTTTGCCAGGAATAATTAATCTTGAGTCAGGAAAAGGCGATTGGAATACCCATTATTATCATCCAAGATATGCTACAAATTTAATTGAAACGAACAGAAAGAACTCGACATTTTCATGTGAAGCGAATATTCCTGTATCAGCTTATTATCAAGGTTGGCTTTCAATTTTATCTCCGGCTGATAATAAGTTAGAAGTAAGTATAGGAAATAAATTTAAAAAACACAAGATTAATGTTGAATTGAATAGCAAAAATGAATGGTTACTAGTTTCTATAGAACCGTTGTATTTAAATAAAGAAAATTATTCTATAGTTTTTGAAAATTTAGGTTCAAATAAGATAATGATAGACTTCTTTATGA
>CAZEQA010000224.1:0-394 GCA_964514265.1 uncultured Planctomycetia bacterium
TACAAAAAAGAAGATATTTCAGAAAGACACAGACACAGATACGAATTTAATAACCATTATCGAGAAGTTATGGAGAAAAAAGGAATGGTGTTTTCCGGAATTTATCTCGCCAAAGATTTAGTAGAAATAATAGAATTAAAAGACCATCCATGGTTTCTTGCCTGTCAATTCCATCCCGAATTTAAATCCAAGCCGGATAAAGCTCACCCTTTATTTCGTGAATTTATTCATGCCACACTTAAGAGTCAATAGGGAAAATTGTACAGATTTTTTACCTTGCTTTAGTAATAACTATGGCCTAGCAAACATGGAGCAATTCCCAGTACCAGGGAGGCCTTGAAACATTCAACAAAAAGTTGCGAAAATCGTTTCTTCCGGGAAGGGTGAGAGGGCA
>CAZEQA010000224.1:404-2233 GCA_964514265.1 uncultured Planctomycetia bacterium
AGGGCACTACCTCGCGTGAGTATGAATCCCTCCAAGAACCCCAGTATTATGCCTCTCGACGGGAGAGGTTTAAAGAAAATAACGCTGGTTCTTTATGAAGAGCAGCGTTATTTTTATGTCCTAGGGGGTTAAAGAGTTAGGGCATTATTTCCTTTGAATAGAATCCACATTTTCTCGTCTATCTTACCTTGGTCTTGAGTATCCGTAAATCCTCCGAAATAATCTCCAAATTATGCCAAATCCTCTCATAGTTTATAGGCGCTAGTTTATGGCTTATTCGCGTAATATTGAGCCGAATTAACTCTAAAATTCAGACATAACCAAACGTGAGGTACAATGATAGGCATAGAGAGAGGATATATTAAGCTCTCCGCTTTACGTTACTGCTATTGTCACTACCGATTGCAGAAAAAAGGCTTGACAAATCATAATGCATATGCTATAATTACCAATATGGGAACAAATACAAGAACACTACATCAAGCGACTACATATGAGGCTATTAGGCAGAAAACTATTGAACGATTTCAAAAGAGGTCATGCGGACGCTCAATCACAACTTGAGTCTTGGGAAGCAGAAGTTGAAGAGGCCCAATGGGGCACCCCTCATGATCTTAAAAGAAGGTACCCCAAGGCCAGTCTTCTTAAGAATCGGCATGTCGTTTTTAATATTTGCTGGAATAAGTATAGGTTGCTAGTACAGGTTAATTATAAGAATGGAATAGTGTTGATAAAGAAGATAGGTACACATAAAGAGTACGATAGCTGGAACATAGGTTAGTAAAATATGGGCAAGATTAAAGTCATAAAAACTGAGCAGGATTATTTTGAAGCCCTTAATCTTGTTGAGGAGTTAATGGGTCGTGATCCGGACCCTGATTCTGCAGAAGGCGAACAACTCAATCTTCTTAGTACCCTTATTCAAGATTACGAAGCAAGGACATTTCCTAAAACACTTCCAAGCTCTATTGAGGCAATTAAATTTAGAATGGAACAAGCAGGCCTTAAGCCGAGCGACTTAATTCCTTACATTGGCAGCAGAAGTAGAGTATCAGAAATTCTTTCCGGTAAACGCCAGTTAACTCTTGAGATGGTCAGAGCATTGTCCGATGGTCTTAAAATTCCTGCCAAAGTACTTATCAGGAAATCCGATAAAGAGGAGTCAGAATATGACAATTGGGATAATCGCCTTGTAGCAGAAATGGAAGCGCGAGGTTATTTTGCTAAAGTTTTAAATAAATATAATAAAGTTGAACTGCTCAAAGATTTCTTTTCGCCTGTTGGTTCTCCTGCGCAGCTTGTTGGAATGGCTCGTAAATCTCATTACAGATCCTCGCCACTTACAGATAAACATGCATTAGCTGCTTGGGCAGTTCGTATACTTAGAAAGGCCAAGAAAGTAAAAATTTCAAAAAAATACAGACATGGTACCATTAATCTCAAATTTATGCAGGAACTAGTAAAGTTAAGCGCGAAAGAAAATAGTCCAATATTGGCTCAAGAGCACCTTAAACAATATGGAATTATATTGGTAATCGAGCCTCATTTCTCTAAGACTTACTTAGATGGTTCAGCTATTCTTCTTAATAAAGATAATCCAGTTATTGGTCTAACTCTTAGATATGACCGTTTAGATAATTTTTGGTTTACGTTAATGCATGAATTGGCGCATATCGCTCAACATTACGATAGTGGAATTAATCTTTTTTATGATGAGATCGAGGGAATAAAAACAATTGAGATAGATGAAAAGGAACAAGAAGCCGATAAACTGGCGGAAGAGGCTCTCTTGCCAAGAGCAAAATGGGAAGTCAGCCCAGCCAAGCTTG
>CAZEQA010000225.1:0-2231 GCA_964514265.1 uncultured Planctomycetia bacterium
CCTTCAAAGGGATCCCTTGTTTTGCCGCGATTTCTTTGCAGGTTTCATATTCTGGTGCGATGCTTTTAATCTGATTCCCCATCTTGCCTACCTTCACTTTTATCTCTCCAAATCTTGTTTTCACTGAGATAATCTCCCTGGAAAGCTTTTTCCTTTCTAAGCGCTGAATTCTAACTCCAAGAGTCGATGTTTCTGTAAAGATAGTGGAGAGAGTTTCATCGAGTTTATCCGGGGCAGCTAAAACACTGAACATAGTTCCTAACCTATTCTTCTTCATGACTATTGGAGTCATAAATACATCGAGCACACCTTGTTTTAGGAGTATTTCAGAAACATGGGCTAATATCTCTGGATTCATGTTATCGATATTTGTTTCGATAAGAATTACTTCGTCTTTTTCATGCTCGCTTTCGTCGGTTTCACCAATATACACTCTCAATAAGTTTGGTATTGGCAGTTCTCTGTTCCCTGCGCCATAGCCGATTTTTGCCACCTTCATTTCTGGCATAATTCCAAAACCCTGGGAAACATTTTTTAGAATACATACACCTGTCGGCGTTACGAGTTCTGCTTCTATACCCTTAGAATAAATTGGTATCCCTTTCAGCAAGGATAGAGTAGCTGGAGCTGGGACAGGGAGAACCCCGTGCCGACACTCAAGGAAACCTGTTCCCGTATGCATTCTGGAAGAATATACGGCCTCAATACCAAGCTGCCTTATGCCTATAAATGAACCGACCACATCTATGATAGAATCTAATCCTCCAACTTCATGAAAATATATTTTTTCGATATGCTCACTATGAATTTCTGCCTCTACTTTTGCTAACTCTTCAAATGTCCTTTTGCTCAGATTCTTAATATCCTCATCTAAATCACTTTGGTCAATAATTTGAATAATATCCTTTAATTTCCTTTTCGTATTCTGTTCCATTATATCAACGCTAAACTTTGTCCCCGAAATATCCTTTCTAACTGTCTTTTCTGCCTTGATCTTGTAGCCGAAGACCTTTAACTTCTTCAAGCCTAACTTAAGCTCCCTTATATCAACTCCGGCATCGATTAGTGCTCCCAGAATCATGTCTCCGCTGACACCAGCGAAACAATCAAAATATGCTACCTTCATTTTTTTGCGCCTATTTTGTTTATCATCCCCGCAAAGTATCCGGCTCCAAACCCATTATCTATATTTACAACCACCACACCCGGTGCGCAACAGTTAAGCATAGATAGCAAAGCTGCTAGGCCATTGAAACTCGCACCATAGCCAACGCTGGTGGGAACCGCGATTACCGGTCTATCTACCAATCCTCCCACTATACTTGCCAGGGCCCCTTCCATCCCAGCAACAACTATGATAACATCGGCATTAAATAACTTTTCTTTATTGTCAAAGAGCCTATGGATTCCGGCAACTCCGATGTCGTAGACTCTTTCGACGGTATTTCCCAAGGTCTCTGCAGTGACTGCTGCCTCTTCAGCAATTGGCTGGTCGGAGGTCCCAGCGCTAACCACCAAAATTGTTTTTTTGCTTCCTTTTGCTTTCCGCTGGCCAATAAGCACAATTTTAGCTGTTTCATAGTAAACAGCATCCTTTCTCACTTTCTTTACGGCTTCATAAACGCTCTTTTCAGCTTTTGTAGCCATAATAAATTCGTTTCTCGAAGAAATTCTCTTTACGATTTTTGTGGTTTGTTCCAGAGTTTTCCCTTTGCAGAATATTACCTCTGGAAATCCTTTCCTTAAGTCCCTGTGGGTATCTATCTTGGCAAAGTGCAGGTCCTCATAAGGAAGATATTTCAGAATTCTAAATGCCTCGCTAACCTCGATTTTCCCAGCCTTAATATCCTTCAAAAGTTTCCTGATTCTCTTTCTGTCCATTTTTAACCTAATTTCTTTAATGGGTCGTTCATACTACCCATCTTATACCCCTGCAGGTCTAAAGTGATATACGTATAGCCAATAGCCTTAAGTCCATCCACAACTCTCTTAGATATATCCTCTTGCAGAATCTTAGGTATATCCTGCTTAGAAACTTCTATTCTGGCTATATCGCCATGAACTCTAACCCTGAACTGCTTAAGTCCCAATCCTGATAAAAATCCTTCCGCACGTTCAACCTTCGAAAGTTCATCCCTAGTGATCTTAACGCTGTAGGGAAACCTTGTCGAAAGGCAAGGAAAAGAGGGTTTATTCCAAGTAGGCAGATTCATCTCCTTTGACAATATTCT
>CAZEQA010000226.1:0-2231 GCA_964514265.1 uncultured Planctomycetia bacterium
CAGCGGCACGTTAGCGTCCGCTGGAGTGGGTAGGTATTTTTCTATTTCCTCTAATAATTACTTTTCCAGTAGCGGACTTTATAAAATCTGGTGCGTTTTTGTCTGCCCATAAAACGCAACAAGCGTTGTTCGTAACCATAGAAATAGAACGCCACCTTTTCCAAATATCTTCTTCTATAAGAGTAAAACTATGTTTTTTCGAGAGGCTATATGTTAATAGATTTATATAAAATAGCATATCTGTAGATTTACAAAAATCTATGCTATAAAGAAATTCTTTCAATTCGTTGTGTATTTTTTCAACAATTTCTTGCAAAGAGATGTCTTTGGGCGTATAAAGCGTCATTAAATCTTTAAGCCTTGTGGCAGATTTAGCCTTCTCTAATTTTTGTTTGTAGCTATCATGCCTCTTTCTACTCTTATCTTGAATTTCTTTTGTTTCAAATTTTGCATCTCGAAAAATAACATCTGGCGGATCCTCAGCTAAGGGTCTTAATTCATCTTTCATGAATTCAATCCCCAGATTTGTTAGGAATTCATTTACGATCCATATCTCTCTCTTTGACTTGTTGGAATTTGAAAAGAAGGCTATAGATTGATGTAGTGATTGTATATTTTTTTGAATTAATTCTTTTTCTTCCATTTTTATACCTTACATAATATTCGAAATCAGCGGCGCGCCTGCCTGCCAGTAGGCAGGTTAGCGTCTGCTGGATTAAGGTATTATACTTACTCTATCCGTTGAATTATTTTTATAGGGGATTCTACAACGATCTCTGGGCGTTGTATGTTTTCTCCTTTCCAATAAGCGTGTGCAATTTCTTCTATTTTTTCTAAATAATTTTCATTTGGATGTGGAGAAACCTTATTATAGTCACCCCTGTGCAAGGGTTTTGAAGGATCAGATATTTCAACTTCGTAAATTAAATTCCAGGGATTACTTTGATTTCTAAAATTTCTTGCTTCTTCTAAGGTTTCTAAAAGAAAAATGGCGTTCAGACGACTTGGCTTCTTTGAATAGTATCGTCTTCGAATATCTTCCAGTATTTTTTCTCGTAAGAGAACTTCTCCTGCATGATTGCGTTTATACATTTTTAAAATTCGGCCCCAATTACCAGGCAAAATTATGCTTTGGGGAGTAAGTAATATAGGTGATGCGTGAAAATATATATTATTTATATTTTGTTTTTGCATAACATCCAAAATCAGCGGCGTGGCTGCCTGCCCTGCCTGCCGGCAGGCGGTAGGCAGGTTAGCGTCCGCTGGATTGAGCTGGTTAACCTGGTAAATCTAACCAGGTTAGGATCTCTTGGGATTCCCTAGGATTTCACAACCTTTGTTAAACGTTTCAAGACACAAAAAATATGTCTTTTACTATACCCGCCCTCAAAATAATGCCGTTCTTCATCGCACCAAAGATAGTCTATGACGGTCCTAATGTCCTGCTTAGTCTGTTTAGCTAATGCATGCATTGCGTTTCTCCTGCATATCATAAGAGAGTTTTTTGTTAAAAATTAGAGCTTATTCCTCTTCTGGTTCTCCAAAAATCACACTCTTTAACTCAATTACTTCTACAGGACAATCTTTCCAATTATGTTCCCAGCAAACTATATAGTCAATATACTTAAAATCATGTTTGCCTTTGGCATTTCTACTTTTGTATTCAAATTCTATAAATTTATCGACCCATCCTTTGCCTCCAGGCATTTTCACAACAGCATCTGGTCCACCCTTTACATAGTCATAACTTAAGCTCGTTACGTAATCCATCCCTAATACATCCAGCATTCTCGTCCATAGAATAATTACGCCTGCTTCGTTTCGTGGAGCATATTTTATATCTTTATAGTTAATAGGCTCGCCTGTAAAATATTCCTTCTTTATTGCTCTGATATAAACGGCTTTCTCTCTTTTGCCTTTTGACTTAATGATTCTAAAACGATACTCCTTTTTGTATTTGTCTAAAACACTTATTTCCACATAATCACCTGGGCTTGCTTCTTTTAGCCATGCTTTTAATCCAAAAACGCGTTTTATTCTTGGGTTAAAAGTTAACCTATTTTCTATATCGACCTCGTCGCCCAAAAAAACTTTTATTTTGCTAGGTTGGTCGTCTTGCGGGAAAAAAGGTAATGCTTCACTTGGAATATAAACAAAACCTAGTCTTTTTCTCACTTCAATTATTTTGCTGTTAAATTTCTTCATTGTCTATCTCTCGCTATATAATTTTT
>CAZEQA010000227.1:0-2228 GCA_964514265.1 uncultured Planctomycetia bacterium
ATACGAGATGGACTACTGTGACTGGAGTTCAGACGTGTGCTCTTCCGATCTGGATTAGGAAAAATAGCTAACATATCCACATGGTCTCCGGGCCTAAGCATCCCCCCTACCGCAGAAGCAGCTTCTAAACCAATAGTTACTGCCCTTTTTCCGGGAGGAGTCTTGCCGGCTAAAGTTAGGCCTGCCCTAGGATGAGCGAGTTTAGTAGCCAATACCTGCTCTCCGGCCGCAATTGTTACCAGGGCAGTTTTGCCTACAGCCGATTCGCGAGAGCTAAGCGCCCCGGGCTGAACGAACTTAACCGGCATCTTCTTGAAGGCCAACATATCATAATCAATTACCGCCCCTTTAGAGATATCTCCCGCAGCAACTAAGACTGATGTCTCTTCAACGCGAAAGCGTTCTTCTCTTTCACGAAAATAGACATTAGTCAAAAACACAGCCACAAGTCCTAAGGCTACCGCTATAATAATCGCCCACTTACGTTCCATCTTAAATTAGTCCCTCAACAACTCATTATGCACAATGACACTGCTGGTCTTGCGTAAATTACCCAGCAAAGTCTGCAAGGTATCTTCTTGTTTCTTGAGCATTAGTCCCTGCTCAATATCTGTGTAAACTTCGGAAAGCAACCTCTCGCGGGCCTCTTTGATTTCTGTAACCTTAATGATGTAAAAGCCATCGGGCCCTTGAAATATGGTGCTGGGCTTGTTCAGTTCCAGAGAAAAAGCCACTTCTTCAAATTTTTTAAACACCGTCTTTTTCTCAGGTTGAGGAAAGGGTAATGTCTGGACAATAAAACCGATATCTCCGCCGGAACTGGCGCTTTTATCAGCAGAGTTTGCCCCGGCCAGAGCAGCAAAGTCAGTTCCCTGTAAAAGCTGAATTAAGATTTCCTTGGCCTTTGCTTCTGCTGGCACTACAATCATACTTACCTTTCTTTCCTCGGGAATGGCAAAGGCCTCTTTATATAGATTATAATAATCTTCCACTTCTTTAGAAGCTACATCTATTTTGGCCTTTTCCACCTCCACTATCTTGGCAAAGAGAAGTTGCTCTTTTAAGGCCTTCACCGCCTGAATCACGGCTTTGTCTTTATCTAATCCGCGATCAATTGCTTCACAAATTAACAGTTCCCTTTCCACCATCCCCCCTAAAAGCCTTTCTTTATCTTCCGCGGCTTTAATTAAATAATTCTCCTTTACGGAATCGGGGATATCTCTGGAGTCCTGGATTTCTCGATTATAGCTCTCGATGCGGCTGTTAAAGTCTTCCAGGGTAATTGTCCTTTCGTTGACCGAGACAAGCACTGTGCCCTCAACCTGTTCAAGCTCAGGTCCTTTCTCTACCTTAGCCTGGCCAAACTTAAGCCAGGCAGGGCCTTTTCCCTCCCCGCAACCGCAAAGCATGCTTAAGCCCAAAATCAATAACAAAGAAATTAAAGGTCTGCCCACCTCTTTCCTCCTTCTATACATATATTCACGCATATATTCTTTCTGCTCTTCCTGATGCGCCTTTTTATATCTTTTTATCTGCGTCTTGTGTCTTTTTCTCCACAAATGTGTTCGCTCGCGGTAGAGTTTAGCCCAGGAAGAATCGTGGCGATTTATCTTAAAATATCCGGGGTTTTTCTTTCGCCAGGCCGCAACATTATTCAATTGTCTTTGCCTCTGACATTCAGGCCGCGAACAAACCTCTTGGCCTTTCCTATATTTGTTTGGCAGAAACTCCCTTTTACATATTGGGCAAGCCCTGTATTCTGCCATGCATCTTTACCTTCGTAACTCCTCCATTGCTTTTTGATAACAACGCTTTGGGGGAAACCCTTTTTCGTAGTGCTTAAACATCGCGGCAATAATCTGGAAGTCTTTTTCCGAATAGTCGCGTTTTTCTACACGGCCGCGTTGATACTTTCGGGGGTGGATGAATCCCTTGGCCTCCCAGTAATAAAGCAGGTCCTTAGTTAAATTCTGAATTCTGTTTAAGACTTCTCCGGTAGTCATCTTATTAAGCTAACGCTTACATCTATGCTTATATTTATGTTTATATCTACGCTTAAGCAAAAGTGTAAGCTTCCACTTATTTATCCACTTATACATATACAGTTACTTACATATAAGTATAGGCAATTACCTTTACTTTGTCAAGTCTTTTTTTACCTTTTTTGTTTTTTGAGCCGTTTCCTCCTTGCCAGCGAAAACTCACAAGGACAAGTCCTTCTACCATCG
>CAZEQA010000228.1:0-2189 GCA_964514265.1 uncultured Planctomycetia bacterium
CGTTTTGTTAGCTGTTTTTATTCCAATATCTTTTATCAAGATAGGTCAATACGGCATCTGTATCGAGGCAGATTTCAGTTGGTCTAATAAATTTCTCTGGCGAAATTACTATATACCTATCAAGTTCTTTCAATAGATTTCTCCATGCCCCAGACATATTTGAGCCAGTCAATTTCGGAGATGTAACCCTTCCTTTTAATTCATTGTTTTTCTCTGGAATAATATGTAGATGTATGTATTCATCACATTGATACTCCTTAGCTTGCACCATCTTCCAACCAAGCAAGGTTTGCCTCATTAGTTGATAGAACGGCTCATAGTATAATGATTCAAAATCTGTTGCAACAATTGGACACTGTGGTTCACTTAATAGCTTGTCATAAATATTATATCTTTCTGGAATATATTTGTTCTCTTCTCTGTATTCTTCTGTGTATTTCCATTCAATCAAGACAAGAATATTTTTCCCATTTTTCTTTTTGCCAACCATTATTGCATCAACGGAGGTACAATTTGCTCCACGTGTATGTGATTTCTCATTCAAGTAATTCTTTTCTCCGATTGCTTCAAACTCAACATATCCGTCATCTACAACCACTGCTTCTTCAATTTTGTTTGATATATTTTTCAATATTTCAGTTGCAACATCTTTTCTTTGACGCACAAAATACAAGTGATTTATACAAGCTACTTGTGATGAAAGCAGATGACCAGTAGGTTCATTCTTATCCTCTCCCATCCACCATGAAATGTTATTCTTATCAAAATATTTTATGGCATCAGTTCTAATTCCAGCCCATAAATTAAGTGATGGGTCTTGCAATACAAATTCCCTTTTCTTGCTAAAGAATACTCCATCGCCTGGGTCACGTAATAGCTCATCCCTTATTTTTAGGGCTTTTCTTCTTTCATTCTCTCGATAGCTCATGAGTACTCCAATTTATTACAGCTAACATTCGAAATCAGCGGCTTTATGCAAAGAAGTCGCCCTGGGCAGCTTTATGCTCATCTCTTCTTTTTGCCACCAGGTTGCAGTATTCGCAAGTGTCGCTTGATTTGGGCATTGGGGATGCCAGTAACGCAGCGGCGTCTTTAACTATTCTTTTAGCTGATTCAATATTAGTTTCTATCCTTATGGGCTCAACATGGAATTTCACAACACTGTCCTGCCGGACCTCTTCAGGCCAATAATAAAGCAAATACGCCAGGTCTTTTGTCTTAAAACCACAAGATTCCAGCATTAAGCAATAGCAATCAAGTTGATTTTGATAATATTTTCTAGGATCATCTTTTAATGCTGAACCCCTTGTCTTATAATCCAAAGGGATATAACAACCATCTTCTACCAGACAATCATCTAAAGCGCCTATTAATGTGGCATTTGAAGCTTTATCCTCATAACGCAAGTCACTATTGCGCCAATTCCGCCATTTTTCTAAAGTCATGATGTCCGAGAAGAGTTTCCCCGCTATTCTGCCTTGGACTTCAGGGGGCAATTCGTTATTTAAACGATATTTATCAAAATATTTCTTGATGACCAGGTCCATGCCCCCAGGCAAAGACGGAAATATCCCCCGCGGTCTTTTGATACGCTTAACCTTCTCAAGCCAAAAACACCGCGGGCAATCAAGGAATAGATTTAACGTTGAGGGAGACAATCTGTATTTTTGCATAATTTATCCACTATAATTAAGTGTTGTGTCCCTGGAATTTTCTATTCTATTTTTACAGTTCAAACTTCCCTGATTCTTCTTTCTTAGCTTTAGAAAATTTGCTTTTGGTGCTATCGAGAATCTGTTGAAGGCCGGTAAATATTTTCTCTACCTCTTCCGGCGTATATTCATAACCGGGAGACGATAGATTTCCGATCAGTTCTATCTTCTTTATTGCATTCGTCACCCTCTGCGACGCCAGTCTCTTAAACTTATCGTGCTTGCTTTCGCCCTCTCCCATCTCTTACCTCCTTTCTTTAAGTTGCTCGTTGTTCCTATTTTATTGAATTAAGTATATACACTGTCCCGAACAAAACGGACAACGTCTCCTATGCTACCGATAATTGCAAAAACTCAGTGGTATAGAAAAATCTAATCCTTTTAGGTGCGCGATAACTGCCTGCAAATCATCCTTCTTGAGTGACCTAACCTTTACTTCGTCCCCTTCAATTTGAGCTTGTACCTTTAAACCAAGCT
>CAZEQA010000229.1:0-2159 GCA_964514265.1 uncultured Planctomycetia bacterium
ATAATTGCCGCACAATCCATAGGTGAGCCCGGGACTCAACTTTCAATGAGGACTTTCCATATCGGAGGCACGGCGAGTCGTGTTATAGAACAATCCTTTATTAAGTCTAAATATAAAGGAGTAATTAAATATATAAATGTAAAAACAATGGAGACCGCCAAAGGCGGCGAATATTTAGTCTTAAGCAGAAATGGCCAGGTGGCTATTTGCGATGAACTAGGACGAGAGTCAGAAAGACATGTTATTCCTTCAGGGGCAATCATTAGTGTGGGGCAAGGAGAGGTGGTAGATAAAGAAAAGATATGTGTCAGATGGAATCCCTATATTTCGCCAATTATTTCCGAACTCAGCGGGCAGGTTAAGTTTGAAGATATTATTGAAGATAAAACGGTCAAGAAAGAATTGGATGTGACTACCGGGCTTTATGATAGAGTAATTATTGACCACAAAGGAGAATACCATCCTCAAATTCTAATTCTTAATGAGAAGAAAGAAGTTTTGGCTATCTACACCATTCCTGTAGGAGCACATATTGTAATAAAAGACAACCAACAAATACAGGCAGGTGCTCTTTTAGCTAAGACGCCGCGTAAAATTTCTAAAACCACAGATATTACTGGAGGCCTGCCGCGAGTGGCGGAGCTGTTTGAAGCCAGAAGGCCAAAGGACCCTGCTATTATCAGCGAAATCGACGGAACAGTAGAATTTAGCACGACCAAGAAAGCTCAGAGGAGAATAATTGTTACTGCGCCTTCGGGGATGAAAAAGGAATATGTCATTCCTCACGGAAAACATCTTAATGTTTATAAAGGAGATAGGACTACAAGTGGCCAGAAATTAGTCGATGGCCCAATTGTTCCTCAGGATATTTTACGAGTTTTGGGAGATAAGAGACTTCAGGAGTATCTGGTAAATGAAATTCAAGAAGTATATCGGCTCCAGGGAGTACAGATTAACGATAAACACATCGAAGTTATTGTTAGGCAGATGTTAAAGAAAATGAGGATTGAAGTCGCCGGCGATACAAAGTTTCTGGTAGGGATGCAAGTAGATAAGTCTAAATTCCAAGAGGAAAACGAAAGAGTAATCAAGAAAGGAAAGAAGCCGGCCCAGGCAACACCTATTCTTTTAGGAATTACCAAGGCTTCGTTGAGTATGGAGAGTTTTATATCTGCGGCCAGTTTTCAAGAGACCACCCGGGTCTTAACTGAAGCTGCAGCCAGCGGAAGACGCGATCCATTGTTAGGACTTAAAGAAAATGTGATTATGGGCCATTTAATTCCGGCAGGAACAGGTTTTGCGGCCCATCGTAATATAAAGATTATCAAGGAGGGAAAAGCTGTTGCCAACGATCAGCCAGCTAATTCGTAAAGGAAGAAAGAAATTTAAGAAAAAGAGTAAATCTCCGGCTTTAAAGGCCTGCCCCCAAAGAAGGGGCGTTTGTGTTCAAGTCAAGACCCAAACTCCTAAAAAACCGAATTCGGCTTTGCGTAAAGTTGCCCGGGTAAGATTAGCCGGCGCTACAGAAGTTACTGCTTATATACCGGGCGAGGGACACAATCTTCAAGAACATTCTATAGTATTAGTACGGGGGGGGAGAGTAAAAGATTTACCGGGGGTGAGGTACCATATAGTCAGAGGCACTTTAGATACGGCAGGTGTTGCCGATAGAAAAAAATCGCGTTCTAAATATGGAGCGAAGAGGCCGAAATGAGGAGGAGAAAGTCGGAAAGAAAAGTTCGAATTCCTGATTTGCAATATAATAACAAAGTGGTAGGAGAACTTATCAATATAGTGATGCTCAAGGGTAAAAAGTCTATAGCCGAAAAAATAGTTTACAACGCCCTGGAGAGCGTGAAGAAGCAAACTGGCGTTGCCAATGTCCTTACAGTACTGGATAAGGCCATAGAAAATGTTCGCCCTTTGTTAGAGGTAAAATCTAGACGGGTAGGAGGAGCGACTTATCAAGTCCCCATAGAGGTTAAGACCGAGCGGGGAGTTTCGCTGGCGCTGCGCTGGATTAGAGATTATGCCCGGGGCAGAAAAGGAAAACCGATGCAGGAAAAATTGGCCCAGGAAATTGTCGATGCCCATAAGGGATTAGGAAGCGCTGTAAAAAAGAAGGAAGACACACATAAAATGGCCGAGGCCAATAAGGC
>CAZEQA010000230.1:0-2131 GCA_964514265.1 uncultured Planctomycetia bacterium
AACATAACCAGTATAATAGAAGAAAAAATTTTAGTAATTATCCTTCTTTATCTATGCAGGTCTTTGAATCTTCACTTGCAGCTTTTGGATGTACTGCAGGGGGGATAGAAAGATTTTATGTAAATGCTCGCGGAGAAATACAACCTTGTGAATTTTTAAATGTTTCGTTCGGAAATGTTCAAGAAGAAGAATTCGTAAATATTTACAATAAGATGAGGAGTGAGTTTAAAAGACCCGGTTTAAATTGGCTTTGTAATACAGAGTGTAGTTCTATAGCAAAATATATGCGAGAAAATAATATCTCTTCTTTGCCTCTTAAAAAAGAAATTTCTGCCCGGTTGATAAAAAAATGGAATAAAGGAGATGACGTGCCTTTATATAGAAGAATGAGGCTTTGTGAGAAAATATAAGATGTTTTCTAAAAAGGCGATTTTTGCTTATATAAAGTCAATGCGGCCATATCTATTTTTTCTTTCTGGTATGGCAGGATTGCTTGGAATTATGTTTTCTGGGACCAATGCTTCTATCGGTAGAATCATTTCTATTTTAAGCGTTGTCTTCCTTGGTTGGGGAGTTAATCAAGTAGTAAATGACTTGCTAGGCCTTAAAGAAGATAGAATTAATGCACCACATCGACCACTTGTAACTGGAACTTTGCCGATTCCAGTAGCTATATATTTCAGTATATTTTTGTTTGTCTTAGGAGGATATATCACTTATTTGTTAAATGCACAAGCCTTAGTTTTATATTTTTTAGTATTCGCTATTAATATCGTGTATGAATATGCAAAGAGTATTCCTTTGTTTGGTAATATCGTGTTTGGTTTTTTGTTGGTTCCGTGCATTTATTATGGGTCTATGTGCATGAATGGGAGAGGGTTAGAAATATTGTTAGATGAGAAGCTGTTAATATTGGCTATCGCTGCAATCTTAATAAATATCACCGTCGCTTTTTTTACTTATTATAAAGATTTTATTGGAGATCGAATCGCTGGAAAAAGAACTATAATTGTTCAGCTGACTCCTGATAGGGCGAAATATTTAAATTACTTAGTAAGTATGCTTCCATTTTTAGTGATATTGTTTTTATTGTTTTCGCCAATGTGGAAAGAAAATATAAATCTCTATTTTATTGGTTTTATGTTTTCGACATTTATCATCCTGCAATATACGGCGTTTCTTTTCTTCAAGAGTCCTCAAGGAGAAAGAACATACTATTCTCTCAAATGGAATTTTAGAGGAGCTGTTTTATTTAAGACTTCATTTATTGCTTTAGTCAATCCTTTAATGGCAGCAATTTTATATGCCATTAATTTTATTTTAGTGGGTTTTTTGTTCGATTTACATAAAGATTATTTAGCTTGACTATAGATTATTGTTATAATAAGATAAAAATTAGCTGGAAGGGAGGTGTGAGAATGAACATTCCAAGATGGGTTAAGCCGTTTTTCATAATCGCTGGATTGTATGATGGTATTTTAGGAGGATTGTTTTTAATAATGGGAGTTCAGCTTTTTAAAATAGCCAACGTTACTCCTCCTAATCATATCGGGTACATACAATTTCCTGCCTTGCTTTTAATTGTTTTTGCGATAATGTTTTTTAATATTGCAAAAGATCCAATAGCCAACAAAAATCTGATTTTCTACGGCATTTTATTGAAGTTCTCTTATTGTGCTGTAGTATTTTCTCATCGGCTAATTGGCCAGATGCCGCCTTTGTGGATGCCCTTTGCATATCTTGATTTAGCTTTTTTGATAGTATTTGCGATTGCGGTTAAGATACTTAAACAAGCAGCTTAAAAAAACAAAAACACATTCTATTTTTGTACATTTTTAAAAGGGCTGGCCGGGTGGCCTTACGGCACTCCCTTCGGTCGCGGGCGGCCAGCCCTTTAGCTCTTCTGGTTTGGTCCGGATTTACCTTTGCCTTATTTAGCTTTACCGCCCTCGAGACTTTTCAGGCGAGCCGGTCTTAAAAGCTATCACCGTCCGCACTCCCCGAACGAAATCTTCGATTTCGTACGGGGCATGCCTCTGGGGCTAAAGATTCTTCTTCTTGCAAGCGTGAATAGTATTGGGTATAATTATATCTACAGTTTGCTCCGATTCTCTAACTGGAGCCACTATAT
>CAZEQA010000231.1:0-1731 GCA_964514265.1 uncultured Planctomycetia bacterium
AAGATATGCTCAAAGAAAACGTTGCCTTATTCAGGAGACTACTGATATTTACCGACCTTTGCCTGGTGGCGCTGTCCTTTTTCCTGGGATTTCTTTTCCGGGATAGAATTCAGGACCTCTATCCCTTAAGCACCTACATCGGCCTTTTACCCGTATTGCTTATTATCTGGGGCGGGCTGCTTTATTTCTTGGGGATATATGAGTCTTTTCGGGTAAGGCGCACGCCTGAACTTTTATTTACTATACTTAAAGCGGCCTTTTTTAGTTTTATCATTTTCGCCAGCTACATCTATCTTTTTAAGTTGCAGGACATCAGCAGGACCTTCATAATTTTCATATTCAGTTTTTCCGCTTTGCTTATTAGTTTTGAAAAGACCGCCCTGGTTATCTTCTTCAGGTATCTTCGCAAAAAAGGTTTTAACTATAGAAGTATCTTAATTATCGGCACAGGCAGAAGGGCCCAGCGTTTTATCGACGTAGTGCATAAACACGAAGAGTGGGGCCTCAAGATTATCGGGCTTGTGGATGAGGATGTTAGCAAGGTAGGAAGCGTAGTTGCCGGCCATAAGGTGCTTGGTTCATTTAAGGATGTGCCCGATATAATCCATAATAATATAGTAGATGAGGTTGTCTTTGTCGTGCCCCGCTCCTGGCTGCATAAGATAGAAGAGCTTATGCATTTCTGTGAGGCCGAAGGCGTTAAGGTAAATATGGCCGTGGATTATTTTGAGCCCAAATTCTCCCGGGCAAAACAGACCGACTTAAACGGTTTTCCTCTGCTTACCTTTGAAAGCACCCCGGATAAATTAGGCCACCTTCTGCTCAAACGCCTCTTTGATACGCTTGTTTCGGCAGTGGCCCTTCTTGTATTAACGCCGTTTTTCGCAATTATGGCCATAATCATCAAAAGAACCTCAAAAGGCCCGGTATTTTTCCGGCAAAAAAGATGCAGCTTAAACGGTAGGACCTTTACGCTATATAAGTTCAGGACAATGGTTGAGGATGCGGAAACGCAGCTTGATGAACTGCTTAAGCATAATGAGATGAACGGCCCGGTCTTTAAGATGGAGAACGACCCCCGCCTGAGCCCAATAGGCAAATTTATGAGAAAGACCAGCATAGATGAACTGCCGCAGTTGTGGAATGTATTTAAGGGCGATATGAGCCTGGTAGGCCCCAGGCCACCCATACCCAAAGAGGTAGAGCAGTATGATAGCTGGCAGAGAAGGCGGCTGAGTATGCGCCCGGGCATTACCTGTCTCTGGCAGGCAAACGGAAGAAACAAAATAGTTGATTTTAACGAATGGGCAAAACTTGATTTGGAATATATCGATAACTGGTCACTCGGGCTTGACGTTAAGATTCTTCTTAAGACCATACCGGCCGTTTTGTTCACCCGCGGTGCCAAGTAACAAATTGGTGTCTGGCCCCAGGAAAGCTAAAGCGTCTATATGGGGCCTGACAACCAATTTAAGACACTAATTCAAACGAAGGAGGCTACAATGAAACATTTGCTATCAGTCCTTATAGTTATATGTCTAATCGCTTTTTCACCACTGACCAGGGCAGAGGAACCCACAGCGACAGAGGAGCCAGCCAAGGCAGGGGAAGCTGTGCAAACGCAATACACCATCGGCGTAGACGATGTGCTGGAGATAAGCATCTTGCAGCCGGAGGAACTAATTACTGTAGTTACCGTTGTCCCGGATGGCTCGATATCCTTTCCCTATA
>CAZEQA010000231.1:1741-2087 GCA_964514265.1 uncultured Planctomycetia bacterium
AAGGGATGACCCTGAACCAGATTCAAGAAGATATTCAGAGCAGACTTGCTGACGGATATATGAAATATCCGGTGGCCTCAGTTTCTTTAAAGGCATCCCGCAGCAGAAAATTCTTTGTCTATGGCGAAGTTATCAAACCCGGCACATATTACATTGAAGAAAATGCTACTGTGCTTAAGGCAATCTCTATGGCCGGGGGCTTTACCAGGTTTGGTTCCTCAAGCAAGGTTAAGGTGTTGCGGCAAAAGAAAGACGGAGCCGGCTATGAAACAATCAAGGTAAACATTAAAGGCGTTATGAACGGCAATTCCGAATCAGACATTATTCTTCAACCCGAAGACATCGT
>CAZEQA010000232.1:0-2038 GCA_964514265.1 uncultured Planctomycetia bacterium
AGCCGGATAAATTTACTGTTTATAGGTAAAGCCCTGTTGCTGCCTTCAATAAAAGTTGGTACTACAGGGACACCTGTTCTTGCCGCCAAAAACCCGACTCCCTGCATAGGTTCAATTAACTCTCCGTCCGCAGTCCTTTCGCCTTCAGGGAAAATAACCAACGCCCTACCTGCTTCCAATTTTCTAATAGCGCGGCGTAAAGACCTTATATCGCCAGATCGAGTGTTAATAGGAAATGCATTCAAGGCCGTAATAAAACGTGCAAAAAGGGCGCCCTTAAAAAGTCCCTCTTTAGCCAAGAAATTAACAACCCGCGGGCAAACTGCCCCTAACACAGGAGGGTCTAAATAACTTGCATGATTACCGGCAAGAATAACCCCCCCCTTTAAAGGAATGTTCTCAACACCCCAGGCCTGTAAACGAAAAAGGATTTTAAATAAAACTATTGCCAGAGAACGAATCACTAAATAAAACATCCGCCTAAGATTTTCTCTACTACCGCCTCAACCTCTAACTTTGTAGTATCTATATAGACAGCATCTTTGGCTCTGAGCAGCGGGGCAACGGCCCTGGTCATATCACTTTTATCGCGCCTGTTTATATCTTCAGTAACGTCTTCTAGATTAAGCTTCTGGCCCATCTGAGTTAATTCCTTATGCCGCCTTCTTATTCTCTCTTTAATCCGGGCATCTAAATAAAATTTATACTTAGCATGTGGAAAAACCACTGTGCCGATATCTCTTCCTTCTAAAACTGCCCCTTTTGCTTCTTGAGCCAATCTTCTTTGCAGCTCGACCATTTCAGCACGTACGCCTGAAACTCCTGCCACATAGCGAACCTTCTCTGTAATCGCCTGTTCACGAATTGCCCTACTGACATCTTCTCCGTCCAAGATTACCTTAAGAGAATTTCCTGACATCTTCAGTTGAATATCTACTCTCTTGGCCAGCCTCACCAGGGCTCTTGTGTCCTTAAGATCGACTTTCCCCCTGAGGGCCGCAACTGTAAGCGCGCGATACATTGCCCCTGTATCTACATATAGAAATCCCAGTCTTCCGGCTAATTCTTTTGCTACTGTGCTCTTGCCAGAACCAGCTGGTCCATCAATGGCAATGATTTTGTCGTCTTTCATTGTTAAAAAGGGGTCAGGCGCTTTTTCCAAAAAGGGGTCAGGCGCTTTTTCATTGAGGCGCTTTTTCATTGCAGAGCATCCCTGAGCGCTTTTATTCTTTTAAATTCTGCAGATAGTTTTTTCCTGTCCTTTTTTTGAATCAACTCTCTTGCCAATTTTAATTGGGCTATATATTTATCAATTGCCTGGATTACAAATTTTTTGTTACTAAGAAAAATATCTGCCCAGATTTCTGCATCGGAAGAGGCAATGCGTGTGGTATCGGAAAAGCCGCTAGCGGCATAAGCCAAATTTTCCTTAGCTACCTTAACCAATTGGGCGGCCGCCAGATGGGGCAGGTGACTTACCATAGCCATAATCCTATCGTGTTTCTCCGGAGGCAGTACTCTTATCCGGCACCCCATCTCCTTCCAAAAACTGGCTACCTCCTTGAGCGCCGGTATCTTTGTCTTTTTTGTCTTGGTCAAAATACATAGCGCGTCTTTGAACAAATCTGCGCCTGCCTCGGCCACACCTCTTTTCTCCGACCCAGCTAAAGGATGTCCGCCTACAAAGTGAAACTTTTTAGGCAAAACCTTTTCTATCTCGCCTACAACCTCTACTTTAGTGCTACCCACATCAGTAATCAGGCAATCGCCTTTTAGGTAAGGAATAATGGACTTTGTGATGTTAATAATTTGACGCACGGGCACAGCCAAAATAACCAAATCGGCATTCCTGAGTGCACCTTTACAATCCAATGTGCCTTTGTCAATGGCTCCAATCTGCCTGGCTTTGCGCAGAGATTTTTTATGCCGGCAGACGCCAACTACCTCTTGAGCCAATCTCTTGCGTTTTACCGCCAATCCGATTGAGCCGCCGATTAACCCTACTCCGATTATAGCTATCTTATTAAACATTACTAGT
>CAZEQA010000233.1:0-2024 GCA_964514265.1 uncultured Planctomycetia bacterium
TGGGCTCTTTTGCTTTGACTTCCGCAATAGTCTGAATCTCAAAATCTAAAGACACGCGGGGGAAAGTCTGAACAAACAGCATTCTTGCCAACAGTTTTAAGTCCTCTTTGGAAAGCGAACCAAGATTGTTTATTCCTTTTTTGACCTTTTTCTGGCCAGCTTTCGTATTCAAATCTATATTGCTAAAGTCACAATATTTATCTATTAAACCTTCCTCTTTTGCCAGTCGAGACAAATTGCTCAAGATGTAAGATGACCTTACAAGCTTTCCATCATCCCGAGGAAAGATTTTCTCTAGAATCCAAGTCCTCACATTAAACATCAAAAGGCTATCATGAGGTAAATCTCCCAATGCCATTTCAGTTAAGTAAGAAATAACTTCATCGCCAAGGTCTCCAAGTCTCTTATCTTCGGGATGGCCTACTTCCCATATTTCATCAGTAAGATGTGCCCACTCATGTTTTAATGAAACTTCACCTATTAATCTGGCAAGTCTTTCTCCCGTAATACCTTCATCGATATTTTTTCTCAAAGATGACACAAAAATTGACTCAATATCTCTGTAAAAAGCAGATTTTAAGAAGGCTTTAGCAACTTTTTTATTCTCTGGACTTAGTCTTTCTATTTCCTGAGCTGGTAATATACTATATTTACCTTCTCGTTTGATATTCAGTAGTTCCTCTGCATATTCTTTTGCTCTTTTATTAAACACCGCTACATAAGAATTATTACCTCTTTCGTGTTCACCAAAACCTTTATTTTCATCAGGCGTAAGCGGGTTAATAAATATACCTGCGACTCTCTCACCTCTAATTGTTCCTTCTCTAAGGTCGGTAATGAAAGATAGAATTTGTTTAGCCTTTTCTATACGCGGGGTAAATTCTGTTACACCCTCTTTAAATGCTCGGTTGAGTGCATACATCAATACATTATTAATTAAATGAACCGAACGCTCATCCTTAGAAATA
This sequence comes from uncultured Planctomycetia bacterium, assembly GCA_964514265.1. Classification (GTDB taxonomy): domain Bacteria; phylum Omnitrophota; class Gorgyraeia; order JAFGHF01; family JAFGHF01; genus CAZEQA01. The sequence continues at coordinate 969 of CAZEQA010000233.1, forward strand.
CCCCTTAAGTGCCTTAAGTGCTGACGAGTAACCGTTTCCAGTCTCTCCATAAATTTCTCTTTTGTCCTATTGCTATATGCATAAACAACCTCGTCTTTGAGTCCCTGCTCTAAAAGTAAATCAACAATTTCTTTTACCTCTTGAGTGTTGAGATTGAGTTTATTCGCGACGACGTCTTTGTGGGCAGATGGAAGCGGAACAGTAACAGGGGCGGAAAGTAATATCATTCCTCTAGAATTAGGATTAGCTTTTACTTGTTGAGTAGGGACTACAGGTGCCTTCTGGGCAATAGGCTGAACAGCTACGCTGGCTGCTCCAACTAGACTGGCTACAGCATTGCCAACAGTAGTGGGATAAACTATAGATGCAGGCTTTGCTTCTTGAGCAAAGGCCGAAGCCTGCTGATTGGGTATGATAGGTGAGATAAGTGCATTGGCAGCTAAGCCTATGCGAGTTACGGAGTTAGCAACAATATCCTTAAGCCATTGTGGTAGGCCTGACTTTTTCCTTACAGTAGTGCGACTGGAAGCAGGAGGTCCTTTATTATAGGGAGTCTCTTTTTCGGTCTTACGGACAACCTCAGTTCTATCTAAAGTGCCAACCCTTCCTTGTCCTGGTTCAGGAGTGGTTAAAGAACTGCCACTATCTCTATCTTGAGAACTTACAGGATTACCAGCGGAAGTTGCCTTTTCCTCAGGCGCCTGTCCAGTTTGGCCTTTATCGTCTTTTGGAGTCGTGGTCTCTCGTTGCTGTATATCTACACTGAAAAATCTTCTGACCTCGTCTCTTACATTTCCTTCGGGGGCCGGCATATCTTTTCTGGCCTCAATGAGTTCTTCTATCTGACTATGCAGTTTATAAGTTACTACCTCAATCTCTGCTTGCGCACCCTGACCATAAGCACCTGATGCAATGCCGATCATTAATAAAACGCTAGTTAATTCCATAGCCCTTTTTGGATTAACCTTTGCATACAGAACCAAACTCACCGCCATCATCAACCCGCAGAGCATAATCGGTGCGGTGGGTTGATTAACAAAAAGCGCAATAAATACC
>CAZEQA010000234.1:0-2012 GCA_964514265.1 uncultured Planctomycetia bacterium
GTGGATTGTGGCTGCCGGTAATCTGAATTCCTCCTGCCATTTTATAGTGATGAAGAGCAAAGTATAATACCGGCGTAGGGACAATGCCAATATCCATTACATTGAGACCGGTGGAAAGTATCCCGGAGATTAGGGCTTTCCTGAACTCTTCAGTACTAAGCCTGTTATCGCCTCCTACAGCCACCTTACCTTTTCCGATATAGCTTCCAAAGGCCCTGCCTATGCTTTCAACTACTTCAGAAGTTAAGTCTTCATTCACCGCACCCCTGATATCGTATTCTCTAAAGATTTCAGGGTTAAGCTTCATCTTTTGTCCTGGTATAGGAAGGTATATCGGATACCACTGCGAAAATCGCTCTTGTGCCCTTTAGGGTATAAAAGTTATCGCGGAGCGATTTTCTTGACATTAAAGAGATTTGAGTAATTTCTTTATCTCCGGAGCCCTCTTTTTGGAACAGACAAGAACCTTGTTGTTAGCCGAGACTATAACTAAATCAGAGACTCCTAAGGTAGTAACAGAGGCATCAGTAGCATAAACAATGCAGTTTTGGGTATCAATGGCCTTATGTTCACCAAAGGAGACATTTCCAAACTCTTCTTTTTTAATCCGAGAAAGGGCAGCCCAATTGCCCACATCGTCCCAGTAAAATTTAGCCAGAACCGCCACCTTATCCTCTGCTTTTTCTAAGACCCCACAATCGATGGAAACCTTCTGAAGTTTGGCAAATTCTATTTTAAGGACGGCTTCTTCATCTTGCTTGCCAATGCTTTCCCTAATGCGCAAGAGGGCTCGCCAGAGATCAGGTATAAAGCGCAAGATGAGAGACTGAATAAGACAATTTCTCCAGATAAATATCCCGCTATTCCACCAGTATCCACAGCTAAAAAATTCTTTTGCCTCTGTCGGGGTAGGTTTTTCCAAAAATTTGACTACTTCAAAGATATCCGGGGCAAGCTCTTTGCCTATCTCTAAATAAGCATAATCTGTTTCTGGCCTGGTGGGCTTTATTGCAATGGTAACAATGGAGTCTTTGTTCTTTAAGAACTCTATCCCCTGTTTCAGAGCAGAAATGAATTCTTCATTATTAGAGATATGGTGGTCGGAGGACAAAACTACCGTTATCGCCTCTGGGTCTAATTTCGCCAGATAGAGAGAAGCCAAGCCAATGCAGGCAGCTGTGTCTTTTCCTTCAGGTTCAATGATATAATTGCTTTTCGGTAGAGTAGGAACTTGCTCCCAGGCCAAGGCCAAATGTTGTCTGGAAAGAACCGGAAAAATCCTCTCCTCTGGGATAAAGGAGCTAATTCTTTCCACAGTTGCCTGAAAAAGGGTCTTTTCGCCCAAAAAACAAAGATATGGCTTGGGTCTTTCTTCTGTACTCAAAGGCCAAAATCTTTCGCCTCTTCCTCCGGCCATAATTACTGCATAGACATTATCCACTCTACATCTCTTTTCTTTCCACGCTCAAGATACCTGCTTAAGTTAAGCCCATCTTTGATTGGGCGGAATCAACTAAAGATAAATCCGTTTTGGTTGAACGGCCTCTTTCTCCTCTGTTTTTTCTTCTAATAAAAACTGAAATAAGTTAATATATCGATTGGCTACAGAGGCAGCTGAATTTCTAGTTAAAGAATCCTCTAACTTTCTCTGCCAGTTATGATATCTCGATCCTTGAATTAAGATTTCTATTAAATTAACTTCAAACTCCTTAAAATTGGTATATGTAAAAACTGTTCCATCCATATTATAGAGGTAATTTGACTTTAGAGCTAAGATAGGGCAGCAAGAACCTAGGCACTGGTAGGCAGTAGATGATACTACTACCCCGGAAGGTGCTGTACGATGATAAAGTAGTATATCTGAGGCGTGAAGATAACTATAGAGCCTCTCTATGTCCGGAGCCTCTTCCCTGATTAGAATCTTTAAGGCGCTCCCTTCAAAGTCCCTTACCTTATCCAAATCCCTCTTTGAGACCACCAAAACGAGAATAGGAAAACGCTGACTAAGCTTC
>CAZEQA010000235.1:0-1996 GCA_964514265.1 uncultured Planctomycetia bacterium
GGAGATAATCTACGATTACCAGATTCTTAGCACTAATGCAGAAGGATATAGCAGGGTAATGCTGGCCATTGTACATCAAGATGTTGTGGGGCGGTATTTTAAGCTATTGGAAGCAGCTGGGCTAAAAACGGAAAAGATAGCTTTAAGTTCCGAGGGGTTACTTGGCTGGTGCCGTTTTGCTTGTAAGGGCCAGGCAACTGATGAACCGTATGCCTTGATTAGACTTGACTACGATAACAGCGAGTTCGCGGTTATTTTAAAAAATAAATTGATATTTTGCAGAAATATCTCTGTCGGATTTTCACAGTCGCAGGACTTGATGGATGAAGGCATAAAAAAATTTATTGAAGAAATAAACCATTCTATATATGCCTATCAGAATGAAATGATCGAGGCAGAAATAGCCAAGATTATAATTACCGGCCCAGAGATACTTGCGGAGAAACTGAATGAGGTTATTTTAAAAGAAAAGCTTAATTTATCTGCAGAGATTATACCTCAATTTAAAAATATTCCCGAAATTAAAGGAGTCCTGGATGAGTATGAAGCTAACCGAAAAAATATATCCACTTCTTGCCTCTTGGGCCTTGCCTTAAGCTTTCCCGAACAAAAGATGAATCTTATTCCCCAACAGCTACGAATAGAGAAAGGAGTGAGAGAAAGAGGAAGAGATTTATATCTTTTTGGGATATATTTAGTATTTATTTTAGTGACCATCTCCAGTGTCTTTTTAGGCAGAATGTATAATAAAGAGCAGCATCTCGCGCAGCTTGAGCAGAAGATTGCGCAAATGCAAGAGAAGGTTGATAAATTAGACAGTATGATGGAAGAAATAGAGGTGATAAAAAGACGCATCCTGACAAAAGACTTTTCAATTAATTTTCTTTATGAAATACACAAAGATATCTCGCCCGAGATTTATTTGACAACGATTAGCTTTGACGGAAAGGACCGCTTAACCTTGCGGGGGACATCTAATACTATGTCCGAAATATTTAAATTCCGTAGCGCCTTAGAAGAATCGCAATATTTTCAGAATGTTAAGACAAAATATGCCACCACACGTAAAAAAGAGGGCAAGGAGATAACAGATTTTGAGATTGTCTGCCCTTTGGATGCAACTCTTAAAGAACAATTAATAGAGAAATAAATGAGCCATTCGACAACGCTTGAGGGTCATCCTGAGCGAGATTCTTCGCTATGCTCAGAATCGTCCATCGAGGTCCTTAAGCGAAGCGAAGGACGACTAAAAGGAGTCGAAGGATGAGACAATTCTCTTTAAGATTATCAAAGAGAGAAAAATATGTATTTTATATTTTAATTGCAGTCCTCATTGCAGTCTTCTTTGACAGGGTCATCCTGCGCCAAGTTATGGATAGACTCAGCAAATTAAATAGTGAAATCCTCATCCAAGAGAAGAAGCTGCAAAAATCCCTATATATATTGTCACAGGAAAATTCGATTACCAAAGAACACGAAAAATATACTAAGCATGTCCAACAAACTCGTTCCGATGAAGAAGAAAGGGCGGGACTACTTAGTGAGATAGAAAAATTAGCGAGAAAGTCTTCTGTCTTTCTTGCCGATATAAAACCGAGCTTGACAGAAAAGACAGAACCCTATAAAAAATACACAGTAGAACTAAAAATAGAATCAGAAATAGGCTACATAATAGACTTTATTTATCAATTAGAAAAATCTCCGCGCTTGTTCAGGGTAAAGGACTTTCATTTAACCCCCAAGGAAAAGAAATCGGCAACTCTAAAAGGTCGGATGACAATTACGGAAATTCTGATTATCTCCGAAGAAGATGCATCTAAGGATGCCTCGTAAGGATACCTGTAAAAAGCTATACTTGTATGGAGAGATGCCAGAGCCTGGTTTATTGGGACCGCCTCGAAAGCGGTTGTACCGAAAGGTACCGGGGGTTCGAATCCTCCTCTCTCCGCCACAACTAAAAAGCAAGGAACTATCATGACACAGATACCACAACGGC
>CAZEQA010000236.1:0-1972 GCA_964514265.1 uncultured Planctomycetia bacterium
CAACGACTCCAAATATTCCACACATAGGTTATGTCCTTACCGGAAGACCTTTATTTTTTAAATATCGTTTAGTTTCTTTAATTGTATATTCTCCGTAGTGAAAAATGGAAGCTGCGAGCACAGCATCGGCTTTACCCTCGGTTAAAGCTTGATAAAGATGTTCTAAATTTCCTGCTCCACCAGAAGCAATTACCGGAATATTTACTGCTTCTGATATTATTCTGGTAAGCTCCAAGTCATATCCGCCACAAGTTCCGTCTTTATCCATACTGGTAAGAAGAATCTCTCCTGCCCCCAAGCTTTCGGTTTCTTTCGCCCATTCTAAGGCGTTTTTGCTAGTTGGCTTGGTGCCTCCATAACTAAAAACCTGCCAATGCGTTGCATCTATTTTTTTGGCATCTATAGCTACAACAATACACTGACTGCCGAATTCCTCTGATGCTTCTTTAATTAGAGAGGGATTTTTTATAGCAGCAGTATTAATTGAGACCTTATCAGCTCCGGATTTAAGTAGAATTCTTATATCCTGCAAATTTCTAATACCTCCACCTACAGTTAAAGGAATAAAGACCTGTTCTGCAGTCCTGGCCACTACCTCTAAAATTGCCCTGCGCTTTTCTACACTGGCAGTGATATCCAAAAACACCAACTCATCAGCACCTTCTCGGGAATATATAGAAGCGCTCTCCATAGGGTCGCCTACGTCTTTTAAATTTAAGAAGTTAATTCCCTTTACAACCCGGCCTGCTTTAACATCTAAACAAACTATAACCCTTTTAGCTAACATTGCTGTAAAAGTTCTCCATTACTTTTAATCCCAGTTTTTCGCTTTTTTCAGGGTGAAACTGGACACCCCAAACATTGTCTTTATTCACTGTTGAGGTAAATTCATCTCCATAATCTGTGGTGGAAACAATCACATCTTTATCTTTTGGTTCAACATAATAAGAATGCACAAAATAAAAATAAGACCCCTCTGGAATACCATCAAAAATTTTGCGCCTTGCACCTTGAACTTTAAATCTAATACTGTTCCATCCCATATGAGGAATTTTCATTCCAGGGCCAAATTTCTTTACTGTGCCTTTTATCAGATCCAGACCTCTATTGGAGCCGTGTTCTTTGCTCTCTGTAAATAAAATCTGCAGGCCTAAACAAATACCCAAGAACGGCTTGCCTTGGTTAATTGCCCTCACTATTGAAGGCAGAATTTCGAGTCTTGTGAGATTATCCATAGCGCGCTTGAACGCCCCTACTCCGGGCAATACGATTGCGCAGGCGCAAGTTATATCTTCAGGGCTATTAGTAACCTTTACCCTTGCGCCAACGACTTCCAAAGCTTTACTCACACTGCGTAAGTTGCCTAAGCCGTAATCAATAACTGCAATGAATTTGTCCATTTATCAAACATCCTTTTAATAGGCAGATTAATTAAAACGTTTCTGCCATCCGATATCTTTAAATACCTGCCACCGGTTCTTCCGATTATCTGAAACGGTGCAGCAAACTTTTTGGCTATATCTCTAATTTTACTGACAGATTTTTCGTTGCAGGAGAGAACAATCCTTGATTGGGACTCGCCGAAAAGAACAGCATCTTTTCTTATATCAAATTTTAGATTGTCGATAATCGCTCCTATCATATTTTTTTTATTAGAAATGCAGCACTCTGCCAGGGCAACTGCCAGTCCTCCTTCAGAGCAATCGTGCGCTGAACTGACAAAGCCTTTTTTTATCGCCTCTAACACTGTTTTTTGAACTGCCTCCTCTAAATGTAAATCTAATTCCGGGGCATCTCCTTTTATTAATCCATGCGCCACTTTTAAATATTCGCTGCCACCTAATTGTTCTTTCGAGAGTCCTAAAAGAATAATTATCTCATTCTCTTTCTTAAAATATTGCCTGCAAACTCTTTTTACATCATCTATAACGCCTATCATTCCGATAGTCGGTGTTGGATAGATTGCGCCTTT
>CAZEQA010000237.1:0-1950 GCA_964514265.1 uncultured Planctomycetia bacterium
CTCGACCATTACCAAAGTCCCTCCAAGATTACTACAAGCAACTTAAGTGAGGACATAAGTTATGGACAGCTTTTAATGTGTAACGACATAACTTATATGTCCGAACTTATCCTTGACATCGTAGATGTCAAGGATTGAATTCGCACAAACAGAAGCAGAACAACTAAAGGAGATTGATTTATGTCGCATTACATGCTCCATAAATCAGGTGCTCATTCAAGAGACTGGGTAGCCATTTTAGATTTCGGTTCGCAATACACCCACCTTATTGCACGTCGCGTAAGAGAATCTGGCGTATATTCGGAGATACTTCCTTATAATATTGACGCCCAAAAACTTTTATCCAGCAAGCCAGCTGCCTTAATTTTGTCTGGCGGGCCAGCCAGTGTTATGGCAAGATTTAGCCCTATGTGCGATAAAAATATTTTCAATATAGGCCTGCCTGTTTTCGGAATCTGTTACGGCGCCCAACTTATGGCCAGGGTCTTAGGCGGTAAAGTTGCCAAAGCTGGAGCCGGAGAATACGGTAAAGCGATTCTTAAAACTAACTCAATGGACGGCTTATTCAAGGGCCTGAAGAAACAAGAGACAGTCTGGATGAGTCACGGGGATAGAATTACGCGCATTCCCCGTGATTTTAAAATAATCGGCTCAACCGACAATACGAAGATTACGGCTATGGCTGATAGGGCGAGAAGGTTCTATGGCGTGCAATTTCACCCAGAAGTAACGCACACGCCGAAAGGCAAAAGGATACTAAAGAATTTCCTCTTTGATATAGCACGCTGTCAAGATGGTTGGAACATACATTCATTTGTTCAAAGTTCCATCCGGATGTTAAAAGATAGAATAGGTAGCGAAAAGGTCCTCTGTGCCTTAAGCGGAGGGGTTGATTCTTCGGTTTTGGCATTATTGCTGCATAAAGCGGTAGGTGAGAACTTAAGGGCTATCTTTATTGATAATGGGCTGTTGCGAAAAGACGAAGCTGAACTTGTGCAAGAAAGGTTTAAAGATTATTGTCGGATTAATCTAAAAGTGGTCAATGCGCAAGATATTTTCTTAAAAGCTTTAAAAGGAGTAAAAAATCCGGAAACAAAACGGAAAATTATCGGAAGGTTGTTTATCCGGGCCTTTGAAAAAGAAGCAAATACCCTTATACCCTTACGGGCACAAGCGGGCACAAAAAAATTAGGAAGAGTTAAGTTTTTGGCCCAAGGCACATTATATCCTGATGTAATTGAATCAAGTTCTCCTGTTGAGGGGCCTTCAGCAACTATAAAAACCCATCATAATGTGGGAGGCCTGCCAAAAAGATTGAAATTTGAGCTAATCGAACCGCTTAAGGACTTATTTAAAGATGAAGTAAGACTGGCAGGCAAAGAATTGGGCCTACCCGATGATATTGTGTACCGTCAACCTTTTCCGGGGCCGGGGCTGGCAGTGAGGGTAATCGGCGCTATTACCAGAGGAAGACTGGATATCCTGCGCCAGGCAGATTGGATTTTAATCGATGAAGTAAAACGGGCAAAGTTATACCACAAGCTCTGGCAGTCATTTTGTGTGCTTCTTCCCGTAAAGACAGTAGGGGTGATGGGCGATAAAAGGACATATGAAAATATTGTAGCAATAAGAGCCGTCAATAGCGATGATGCTATGACTGCTCACTGGGCAAAGTTGCCGTATGAGTTGCTCGCGCGAGCGTCCAACCGAATAATTAATGAAGTTAAAGGTGTGAATCGTGTGGTCTATGATATTTCCTCGAAACCACCGAGCACGATAGAATGGGAGTGAGCTTTGTTCGGTGTTTTTGTTCGCTCGCTCACCAAAAACACCTCGCAAAGAAGAGGTAGAAAAAGGAGGATTTGATGGAAGCACAGGCTAAAGTTGATGTAAACCTGGCAAAAGAGATGGGGCTTACCAAGAATGAGTTCAATGAAATCAAGAAATTAT
>CAZEQA010000238.1:0-1918 GCA_964514265.1 uncultured Planctomycetia bacterium
TCTGGGCAATAAAGGCCACCGCAGAAGAGGCTATTAAAAACGGCTCAATGCCTATATCTAAGAGACGCGTAGCTCCCCCGGCAGCATCGTTTGTATGCACGGTAGAAAAAATTAAATGGCCTGTCAAGGCAATCCTGATAGCCAGTTCTGCTGTCTCAAAATCTCTCACCTCTCCTATCATCATTACATCAGGGTCGTGCCGCAGCACGCTCCTTAAGCCCTGAGCAAAGTTTAAGCCTATTTCCGGCGCAACTTGAATTTGACTGATCCCTTCAAGTTCATACTCTATGGGGTCCTCTATAGTAATAATTTTATTTTCGCTGCTTTTTATTTTATTCAGGCAAGCATACAATGTGGTGGTCTTTCCGCTTCCTGTGGGTCCGGAAACAAAAATTATTCCGTGCGGCCTTTTGATTAAGGCCTCTAAAACCTTCGACTCCCCCGCTTCAAGGCCTAACCCTTCCAGGCTGAAGAGCATCTTGGTGGGAAGAATCCTTATGACCACTCCTTCTCCATAACGGGTCGGGATAACGGAAATTCTTAAATCAAACTCCTCTTTACCTATCTTGACCACTGCGCGGCCGTCCTGAGGAAGCCTGCGCTCTACGATATTCAATCTAGACATTATCTTTATACGAGAAATAATTGCCGGAAAAAGACGCACCATATCCGCAGGGATATTGGCATTATAAAGTACCCCGTCGATGCGATACCTTAAGCCCATCTTTCCTCTAAAAGGCTCGATATGAACATCCGTGGCCCGCCTCTTTTGGGCCTCTAAGATTACCTGATTTACTAATTTAACTACCGAAGCAGCTTCGGCTAACTTTTCTATATCCTCTACCTTCTCCACTGGCTCAGCATCCTGAATAGTCTCTTTAGGGGCTTTGTCAATAATCCTCTCGATAGTCTCTGCGCCCACGCCGTAATATTTCTCAATTGCTTTTACGATTTCATTTTCAATTGCCAAAACCGGCACAACCTCATATCCTAAAAACATCTTCACATCATTTAATGAGCGTAAAGGGTCAAACGTGGCAATGGTCAGCTTTCCGCCTGTATATTTTATGGGGATTATTTTATAATGCCAGGCAAATTTAGGCGGCACCTTCTTTATAGCGGCAAGGTCAATAGGTGTGTCCTGCAATCTGACAAAGGGAATATTGAGTTGTTCGGAAAGAACAGGTAAAAGCTGCTCTTCTTTTAAGAATCCCAAGTTTATAAGGGTCTTGCCAATAGGCTCGCCAATCTTTTGCTGCTCCTTAAGGGCGGTTTCTAATTGTTTAGGGCTAATCAGTCGCTTCTCAACAAGCATCTGTCCTAACCTCATTACCATCTTGTTCACCTCATTATTTTTCGTATTGCGTTGTGCGTTGTGCGGTTAAATCTTTTACGCAATACTCAATACGCACTACGCACGACGAATTTTATAATGCTCCGATCATATAAAGTTCTTCGGGTAGCTTTTTATCCAACTGGCCAGAGACTATTCTTTCACAGCTTGCTAAGGTCTTATCCAAAGGCACATACTCTCCTTTTCTACCTGTATAAACCTCGGCAGTAAAAAATGGCTGAGTGAGAAAATTGCGTATTTTCAGCGCCCGCTCAAACAAAATTCTATCCTCTTTGGAAAGTTCCTCTATCCCCACAATAGAAACGATTCTCCTGAGTTCCTCATACTTATTAAGAATCCTCAAGACCTCCGAAGCAACCTTAAAATGCCTTTTCCCCACAATTAAGGGGTCAAGATAAGAGCAAGAAGAAAGTAAAGGGTCGATGGCAGGATAAAGACCTAGCTGAACATATTGACGGGAAAGAATTAATATGGAATCTAAATAACTAAAGATACACACTACCGCCGGATCGGTTAAATCATCGCTGGGGACATAAACCGCTTCAATAGCAGTAATAGCTGCCT
>CAZEQA010000239.1:0-1910 GCA_964514265.1 uncultured Planctomycetia bacterium
TTTTTTCTTAATCTCTTCTGCCTCTTCTTTAGTCGCTCCTTCTTTAACTGGCTTGGGTGCTGAATCTACTAGGTCTTTGGCTTCTTTTAACCCCAAGTTGGTAATCGTGCGAATTTCTTTGATTACCTGAATCTTGTTAGCGCCGATCTTGCTCAGTTCAACAGTAAAAGCAGTTTTTTCCTCTTCTTGAGCTCCCATGCCTGCGCCTGGTGCAGCGCCAAAAGCCTGTCCAGCCATAACTGGCATAGCGGCGGAAACGCCAAACTTGTCTTCCAGAGCCTTGACTAAATTTGACAACTCCAAGACGCTCATAGTCTCGATTGCCTTAAGCATCTCTTGTGCTTGCTGAGAAAGTTTTACCTCTGGCTTATCTCCAGCAGTATCTTCTTTTTTCTTCTCTTCTACCTTCTTTTCTTCTACTTTCTTTGCTTCTGTCATTTTTTCCTCCTTCATACTTTCCTTATTTGGCTTTAAGCCTTAGGCAACCCTTGTGCCGCTTCTTGAGGCAATAAATATTTCCTCTTATTTCTTTTCGCGAATCTTATCTAAAACAACGACAAGACCTCTAACCGTTGCGGATAGACAATTCATTAATCCTTGAATCGGCGATTGAAACCCGGAAACTATTTGAGCAAAAAGTATCTCCTTAGAAGGAATAGCGGCCAATCTTTTTACAGAATCAAGATTCAAAAGCTGTTCATCGACATAGGCTCCCAAGATCTTAAAATTCTCATTCTTTTTTGTAAGATCCACTAAAGTCTTAGACACTGCGATAGAATCATCTCCCCCTAAAGTTAACGCTGTCATTCCTTGCATCAATGCGGCTAATGGTTCAAATTTTAATTGTTGGAATATCTGCCTGGCAATGCGATTTTTTACCACAAAAAGGAAGGCATTCATCTCTTTAAGTTTGCGTCGTAGTTGTTCTTGCTCGGAAACAGCCATGGCGTTAAAAGAAGTTAAAAAAAGACAAGAGGTGCCCATTAGCCTCGTCTTTATCTCCTTGGCCATTAGTTTCTTGCACTCTATTCCCAGCTTCTCCATCAACTTATTCTTGCCATATCTAATTTTATTGCCGGCCCCATAGTAGTAGAAATACTTATTGACTTTACATAACGGCCTTTAACTGTAGCAGGCCGAGAATTCAAGATAGCCTTAATTAAAGCTGAAGCATTTTCGCAAATATCCTGTAGTGAAAACGATATCTTTCCTGCAACAGTATGGATGTTGGCGGTTTTATCTGCCTTAAATTGTACTTTCCCGCTTTTTAACTCCTTGACAACGGAGGCAATATCTGGAGCTACTGTTCCTGACTTAGGGCTAGGCATCAAACCCCTGGGCCCAAGAACTTTTCCCAAACGGGCTACCTCTCTCATCATTTCGGGAGTACTGGCAGCCTTGTCAAATTCCAGCCATCCTTTTTCAATCTTTCCGATAAGATCATCGCTACCTACAAAGTCCGCGCCGGCATCTTTTGCTTTAGCTACATCTTCTCCTTTGCAAAAGACACAAACTTTCACATCTTTGCCAATCCCATGCGGTAAGATGGTTGTTCCCCTGACTATTTGTTCTGACTGTTTTGGGTCAATATTCAACCTGCAGGCTATTTCCACTGTTTCGTCAAATTTAGGATGGGGCAACCCTTTTAGAATGGATACAGCTTCTTCCAAATTATAAAACTTATTCTCCTCGATTACCTCAAGGCATTTTTTAAGTCTCTTACTTACCTTTTTCATCTTTGGCTTCTGTCTTCTGGCTTTCTTGTGTTTTAGAAGGTCCGGCGGCGGGAGCCTGAACATTCTTCTCCTCTGCCGCAACTCTCTCCTGCACCTCTGCGAGTATTTTTTGTTTTTCTTGCTCTGTCTCCACTACCGCGATACCCATGCTACGCGCAGTCCCTTCTATGGTCT
>CAZEQA010000240.1:0-1908 GCA_964514265.1 uncultured Planctomycetia bacterium
AAGGATACTTTTGCTGTTGACTTCTTCATCTCAGCGTGGTAAAAAGATATTAAAAATGGAATTTAAGCTTTCCAGCGATTTTAAAAAGGTGAAGGAGATAAGCCAAAAGATTCTCCAATGTCTAAATAAAAGACAGGCGGATGAATCATTTCTCTTCGATGTTAAATTGGCCTGCGAAGAGGCAATGATTAATGCCATTAAGTATGGGAATAAATCTCGGGCTGATAAAACTGTGAGTATAAACTGCGATATCTCAAAAGAAGCAGTGATTATTGCCGTTGAGGATGAAGGCGAAGGATTCAACTGCAAAGATTTGCCTGACCCGACCAGGGAAGAAAACCTGCTGAAGACAAGAGGCAGAGGCCTTTTCATTATTCACAATGTTATGGATAAGGTCGAGTTTAATTCTAAAGGGAATAAAATCATTATGACCAAGTTCTTTCCCAAAACCTAAAGGGGGCGAAAAATGCAAATAAATGAAAGAAAAGTCAATGAAACAACTATTTTAGAATTGTCCGCAGAGATTGATATCAATACCTCCCCGCAAGTACGCAAGGCCTTTGACCAGCTGATTAAGGAACAGATAAAAAGGGTTTTGCTTAATTTTGCCGAAGTTACCTACATCGATAGCTCTGGTTTAGCTACCCTGGTAGAGATGCTCCAGCGGCTTAAGCGTTTTGGAGGGGCTTTGAGGCTTTGTAATCTTTCCGAGAAGGTAAGCGGCCTTTTTGAGATTACCAAGCTGGATAGACTATTCAGTATCTTTTCCAGCGAAGAGGAGGCCCTCAAGGATTTTTAGGCAAAAGATATGAAAATATATATAGAGAGTATTGGCCGATATATCAGAGAGATCGTGGAAAAGATGGCGGGGCAGCTGAATCTTCTTTTACGGACACTTTATTGGATTTTCGTCGGCCCGTTCATTAAAAAGACATTTTCCTGGAGCGCTACTTCACATCAGATGGTCTTCGCCGGAGTGCGCTCTCTAATAATCGTCTCTTTTGTGGCCCTTTTCACTGGCATTGTGCTGGCGATGCAGAGCGCATATCAGTTGGTGCGTTTTAATTTTGAAGAGCTTGTGGCCGCTTTAGTCTCAGTTTCTATGGCTCGCGAGCTCGGCCCTGTATTTGCTGCCCTGATTGTTGCCGGACGCGTAGGCTCGGCCATTACCGCCGAAATCTCCAGCATGAAGGTTAACGAGCAGATTGAGGCCTTAGAAACTATGGCCATCAATCCGGTACGCTTTTTAGTTGTGCCCAGAGTTTTGGCCTTAGCCGTTATGCTTCCCTGTTTGACTATTCTTGCCGATATTATGGGTATGCTGGGAGGGGCGATTATCGGCATCTTTAGTCTTGGCGTTAACGGCGCCCGTTATCTGGATATGACCGTGAAGTTTTTGCTGCTCAAAGACATTTACACAGGGCTATTTAAGTCTTTTGTGTTTGGCATACTTATTTCTATTATCAGTTGCTACGAGGGATTAAACGCCAGAGGCGGGGCCGAAGGAGTGGGCCGCTCAACTACAGTAAGCGTGGTCACCAGTTTTATCTGGATTATTCTGGCAGATTGTATTTTGACCGGAATGTTTTATTTCATCAATATCTAAGATGCCCAAGACAGTAATTAAAGTAGAGAACTTAATCAAGGACTTTGGCGGGCGCCGAGTTTTAGACGAGGTGAATCTAGAGATTTATGAAGGCGAGACCTTTGTGATTATGGGTGGCTCGGGTTGCGGAAAGAGCACCCTGCTGCGCCATCTAATCGGAGCGCTTAAACCTGCTTCCGGGCGTGTGTTGATTAAAGGTAAAGATATCACTCGGGCAAGCGAGCAAGAGTTGGATGGAATCAAGAAGCGTTTTGGCATGCTTTTTCAGTCAGCAGCCCTTTTAGATTCTTTGACTGTGGAGG
>CAZEQA010000241.1:0-1906 GCA_964514265.1 uncultured Planctomycetia bacterium
ATTCCCTTTGACCTGAGCCTGCAGATAATGTTTTACCGAAATGATATTATTGCCAGGCCGCCGGAAACCTGGCAGGAATTGGCAGATTTATTAGTGCGCCTAAAGGCCCGGGAGAAAGGGATGATTTTTGATTGGGGCTCAATAAGCTGGATTGGTTATGCCCCGTATCTCTGGCAGGCAGGCGGCGATTTCTATAATCAAGAAGGTTCAAGCTCAACCCTGAATTCAGATGCAGCAGCCGGGGCTTTAAGGTTCTTTGCCGGCCTTTATACCGATTTAGGGGTTCCCAAGACCAGGATCCCCCTGGAGCAGGGGATGCGCACGGGAGATTTTCCCCTGGCAATTTCCGGAAACTGGAAGGTGGATAGCCTGAGAATCTCTGCGCCGGAGATAAAGGGAAAGTGGTCGATTGCCCTGTTGCCCGCCGGCCCCACAGGCGCGCAGACTGCTTTTCTCGGCGGCCGGGTGATGGGAATATTCAATAAGTCAAAAAACAAACAGCCGGCCTGGGAATTTATCAAGTTTCTATTCCAGCCGCAAACTCAGCTAAGGTTATATCAAGCCGCCCAGGGAGCCCAGGATTCTTACCTCCCCTCCAATATAGCCAGCTGGGATATATTGCCAATGGAGGCAAAATTTAAGCGGGTATTAAAACTACAGGCCCAGGATGCCAAGGGCCCGCCTTCTGTTCTTGGCTGGGATGAGAGCACCCGCTTTATTGAACAGGCCATCCAGAGAGTAATTTTGCAGGGAGCAGATGTCCGGGAGGAACTTGCCAAGGCAGCCAGAGAAGTAGATAAACATATTAAGTGATCTATTTTTACCTTGACAAACGCCCTTTTATCTGGTATACTTTAAAGGATGTAGTTAGGAGACATAAAAGTTAGATTAAAAAAGGCCGATTGTCGGCCATAGAGGTGGCGGCAAGACGGTCTTTTTATTTGCAGTTTTTGAAAGGAGGCAACGCTTATATGGGACAGAGAATAGTAATAGCGGTTTTGGCCTTAGCCCTATTGGTTCTGGGCGCAACTATTGGATTCTGCGAGGAAAAGGTTATCTTTGGATTTGAGGAAAGTAGGCCTGTTTGGGAAATCCCTGATTGGGCTTTGGAAAAAGACGACTATGTGGGAGAAAATATTGCCGTCTCCACCAATTTTGCCCGGGAGGGTACGTCCTCTTTAAAGGTGTTGACTGATTTTCCGGGAGGAAAATGGACAGCAGCCTATCTTGAGGTGCAGGAATACTTTGACTGGACGCCTTATCAGAGCATATCCGCAGATGTATTTTTACCCGCAGATGCGCCTTTGGGCTTGCGGGCAAAGATTATCTTGACCGTAGGTGAAGACTGGAAATGGACCGAGATGAACCGCATGGTCAAATTGATGCCGGGTGAGTGGACAACGGTTACCGCCAGTATTATCCCCGGAAGCAATGATTGGCGAAGAACCGAAGTAACCGATGAATTCCGCGCTGATGTGCGCAAATTAGGCATCAGGGTTGAGTCAAATATGCGCCCGGTCTACAACGGCCCGGTGTACATTGATAATGTGCGGATGGAATAAAAGCCGATAAGTGTCTGAGCTATAAATTAATTAGGAATTTGGAACAAACCTTAACTAAGCGCCGATAAAAATCGGCGCTTTTTTCTTTACATATACGTAATTTTAAGTTATAATTTGAAACAATATAGCGGGACGGGGCGTGCCCCGTTCCAAAATACCGCTATACTTTATCTTTCAGCAATACTAATGCCTTATGACAATAGTTTAGTTTAAAAGTTAACCGTTATTAGTATTTTGTAACGGGGCGTGGCGCAGCTTGGCTAGCGCGCTTGCTTTGGGAGCAAGAGGTCGTCAGTTCGAATCTGACCGCCCCGATTGTGTCCCCGTAGCTCAGCTGGATAGAG
>CAZEQA010000242.1:0-1872 GCA_964514265.1 uncultured Planctomycetia bacterium
GAAAGAGGCACAGGGCCTGTTTGAAGATTTTTATCAAGATGAACCCTTTGTGAAAGTTTTGCCGGCAGGAGCATTTCCTCAAATCAAAGACGTGCTAAAGACTAATTTTTGCCACATAGGCCTAAAGATAAATTCGGCGAAAAAGATAGCTATTGTAATTTGCGCTATCGATAATTTAATCAAAGGCGCTTCCGGTCAGGCAGTGCAGAATATGAATATTATGTATGGATTTAACGAGTCGGAAGGTTTAAGATGAACCCCGTTAGAAATTTTGCTATATCAGTTGGCCATAAGAATATTTCTAACGGGGTGAAGGTGGTTCAGGGAGGAATAACAGCGGCAAAGGGTTTCCTGGCCTCAGGAATCCATTGTGGCATAAAATATAAAAATAAGGACCTGGCCCTGGTCTATTCTCAGGCCCCCTGCCTGGCTTATGGATTATTTACGCAAAATAAGATTCAGGCAGCACCGCTAAAGCTGACTCAGCTCCACTTAAAAAACAATAGGGCCCAGGCCATCGTGATTAATAGCGGAAATGCCAACTGCTGCACGGGAAGAAAAGGTATTGACGATGCCCGCAAGGTCTGCGCCGGTGTGGCTGAAAGATTAGGCATAGGTTTGGACGATGTCTTAGTGGCTTCTACGGGGATTATCGGCAAGAGGCTGCCTGTAGAAAAAATAAAAAAGAAAATCGGCCTCTTGGTCGATAACTTGAACAGCCGCACAGGCCTTGGCGCTGCCCAGGCAATCTTGACTACCGATACCAGGCCGAAACAGGTGTCTGTGAAGATTAGAATCGGCAACACCGGGGTGAACATCGGAGGGATTGCCAAGGGCGCGGGGATGATTTCGCCTCATCTGGCCACGATGCTGGCCTTTATCACTACTGATGCGGCAATTGATAAGGGAAGATTTAAAAAGGCGCTGAGAGAAGCGGTAGATAATTCCTTTAATTTGATTACCGTGGAAGGCGATACCAGTACCAATGATATGGTTTTGGCCCTGGCCAATGGCAAAGCCTGTAACAAAGAGCTAAAGGTTAGAGATTTTAAGATTTTTCAAAAGGCCCTGAACTTTGTCTGTCTTTCCCTGGCCAAGATGATTGTCAAAGACGCAGAAGGCGCAACCAAGTTTGTAGAAATTCAGGTTGAGCAAGCAAAGGATATTTCCCAGGCAGAGAGAATCGCTTTTAGAGTGGCCAACTCTCCTTTAGTAAAGACGGCTATATTCGGCGAGAATCCCAACTGGGGAAGGATTGCTGCCAGTTGCGGGGCAGCAGATAAAGATGTAAGAGAGGATAGCTTGAGTATTTATCTGGGCCCGGAAAAAGTAATGCACAAAGGCATTGCCTTAGGGGCCAATCAAAAGAAACTGAATAAGGTCTTTAAAAAGAACGAGATTCAGATAAAGATTGTCCTGGGTTTAGGTAAATTTAGGACTAGAATATTTACCTGTGACCTTTCCGATAAATATGTAGCGATTAATGCGGAGTATTAAATGAAGAGAGCAATCGAAAAAGCCGACATACTCATTGAGGCGCTGCCGTATATTCGGAAGTTTCAAGATAAGGTGATGGTGGTTAAGTGCGGCGGCAGGCAGTTGCTGAATGAGGATATTATTAACAATATCCTGCAGGATATTGTGTTTATGAATTACGTAGGCTTAAACCCGGTCCTAATTCACGGAGGCGGCCCCAGTATTAATGAGAAGATGCACACCGTTGGCCAAAGAATAGAATTCTATGAAGGGCAGAGGGTTACCAGCAAGTCAACTTTGAAAATCGTAGCCTGCGAGTTAAACAGGCTTAATCGGGAGATGGTGCAAAAGATTAATCAATTTGGGGCAAAGGCAAAAGGTTTAAGCGGCAATACG
>CAZEQA010000243.1:0-1850 GCA_964514265.1 uncultured Planctomycetia bacterium
TATATTCTTGGCTTCTGCGTCTCGACCAATCGGGAAGTCTTACAAATACTCTTCGATGCAAATTTCTGGGGTGTCTGCTGACTATCTGCGCGGAGGCAAATTGCTTTTTACAACATTCAATCAACCGTATAAATGTTTTTGCTTTTGTTTTATATTTTTTTCGCAAGTTTATTCTTTTTCTGGATAAACTCTTTAGCGCTTTCTTCCACCTCTTGGCTCTTTCTTTATTGGCAAAATAAACCTCTAAATTGCCTGATGCAATGTTTCCTTTAGAGAATATCTGCGTCAAGATGTCGAGGATAAGGTCTAACACATAAAGAGCTCTATATCTGATATGTAAGGAGAAATGCAATGACCGCAACAGCCTTGTATCTTTTAGCGCCTTTTCTAAATGATTAATAATTTCGTCTAACCGCTGTTCAAGAAGCCTTTCTCCTTCTGCTGCGAGTATTGTATTGTTGAGAGAAACCAGGCGTTTTATTATATTTTCCAACGGCCTTACTCTTCTATCGGTATATCCTTCTTTAATCCTCTTCAAAATGTAAATAATCGGCTTAGATATATTGAAACCAAGATACACACAAATACCAAGCACAATCCAAACGAACACCTTATAAACAACATTAGAGAAATTAGCAGTGCGCTCCGGACCTAATTTTCTAAGTAATTCTTCGGTAACTTCGTCAAATTGTCCGAAGGCTGAACCTGCTAAGACTAACACTATGAGAAAAACCAAAAGCAATAGGTGAACCTTGCCGAATCTCTTGCTGTTTTTCCTTGTTTCTGCTCTATCAGCGGTAGAAAGTCTGGGTAAAAGAGGTCTGGTACTTATTACGGATATAGTTCCAGCATAAGGATTGGCTTTATCATACTGCTGCCTTTTGTAGGGGTCATTTAACACCTTATATGCCTTAATTACTTCTATAAACTTTTCTAATGCCTCTTTGTCGTCAGGATTTCTATCGGGATAGTACTTTAGAGCTTCCCTGTTTCGAGCCTTCTTTAGCTCATCTTCATTAGCATCTCTCATTACTCTCAAAACTGCGTAGTAATCCTTTGAAAAGTCTAAGTCAAGCACCTGGCCTGGTAATAAGTAATGCGAGCCTTGGCTTAAAAGTTTCAAATCTTCGCTTAAAAATCTCAAACCCTCACTCATTTTCTCAAAAGTAAGGGACAGCCTATCCATACCTTTCTTAATAGATGCTAAATGTTCTCTGGAACTTAAGTCTATCCCTTTAAGATTGTTCTCAAACCTCTTGAATCCTCTTTTAACAATAATCAAGATTATAATACATAGGACAAATACTATAATTGATCCAATCAGTAAAACGATTGACGCAATTTTGTTCCAATCTATCTCTGACATCATAACCTTATCTACGGTCTTTGTGTTGCTTGACAAAACATATGCCAGCCCTACCACGAGCAACACCACCAGACAAGCCAGTATTATGATGCGCGCCGTCCCAAGTCTATTTCCGTCTTTACGTCCAGTTAAAACTTTATCCAGGATTCCCTTAATATCTGTCTCTTCTATCATTTCATAAGGTATGTCGCGATGCTTCTCTTTTAGGTGCTCAAGTAAAATTTGGGGGCTGGTAATTCCTGGATGTCCACTCAATATATCTCTGGCTAAATCTGCAAGAACCTCAAAAGCTTTCGTCTTATACTCCGTAGTCTCTTTGTGCCTATATGATTGCCTAAGACCTGAAATCGCAAATAAGTATGCCCTGAGAGCAAATTCTTTCTTGCCTAATTTTAAATTTAATTGAGCGCATTTTATATTACAAGAAATAGCATTTTCGCGGTCTCCTTTCACAGCGCAGGCTTTGGCCATAAGAAACATATTG
>CAZEQA010000244.1:0-1847 GCA_964514265.1 uncultured Planctomycetia bacterium
GGCCGTTATAGGGAGATATTTTAGCTCTGCTTTGCTTACTTTAAACTTGTTTGATGTTTGTGCTTTAGTCAATTTAATTTCAAGTATTTCAGTTTCCCCGTTATATGTTATCTCCTGGATATGTGTTTTTAATATTTCACGTTTTTGATCTAACGTACTGGTTTCCCATATCTTGGATTCCAGTTTCCGCTCATCTATCAGTATCCGTAGGCATTCCAGAACCTTTGCATCCATGAGCCCGGTATTTACAAGTTTTGTCGGACATTCGTGGTAGCCCCGCTTTTGTGCGTTTAAACAGACATAATGATTATACCTAATAACACCATGTTTGACGCTATGAGCTAAATACATCGAAGAATTACATGCTCCGCATCGTAATAGCTTGCTTAAAAGGCCTATTTTCTTGCCGATAGGCTTATGGGTTTTGAAGTTGGAAGGATTTGCATGCAGGGCGTCTTGGACTTTCATGAAGGTCTCATCATCAAGGATTCGCTCATGTTCTCCGGGATAAAGAACATTTTGGTATTTTACTTTACCTGTATAATAGGCATTTTGAAGGATTTTATATATAGCTGTGCTTGAAAACTTAACGCCTCCGCGCTGCTTACCTTCGGCGAGCTTGCGGACTTTTGTCCTATGGCCTTTTGTATTAGCGATTTTGGCAACCTCTAAAAGCGAATGTTCTTCCAAGTATAGATTAAAGAGTTCTTGCACAAGCTTTGCTTCTTCTGGATTTATGAAGAGTTTGTGATTTTCTTTGTCAAGGTCGTAGCCTAAAGGTACGCATCCGCCAATCCATTTACCTTTTTTCCTGGCCGCGCCCATTTTATCGCGCGTCCTTTCGCTGATGATTTCGCGCTCAAACTGCGCGAATGAGAGCAGTATATTCAAGGTAAGTCGGCCCATCGAACTATTGGTGTTAAAATGTTGTGTTACCGAGACAAAAGTAACGTTATTCTGATCAAAAAACTCCAGAAGCTGGCTAAAATCAAGCAGCGAGCGCGATAATCTGTCTACCTTATAGACGACAACGCAGCTAACTCTATGTGCTTTGATATCTTCAATGAGTTTCTGTAAGGCAGGCCTGTCGGTATTTGCTCCTGTAAAGCCGGCGTCATCGTAGCGTTCAGGTAAAATTACCCAGCCCTCGGATTTCTGGCTCTGGATGTAGCTTTCCGCAGACTCGCGCTGATTATCTAAAGATGTAAATTCCTGCTCCAGTCCTTCTAATGTGGATACACGCGTATAAATAGCGCATTTAACTACAGGTTTTTCTTTATCCGTCTTTTTATCCATAACCCTTCCTATAGATTAAAGAATGAAAATCCGTTCCAATGTGCGCCTGCAATCTCAAAAGCGATTGCCGTAAGGCTGCGGTAGTATTTATCTTTATATTCAAAGCCTTTATCCAACACTTTTACGTGAATATCCTGGCCCTTATATTTCTTATGAATAACGGTGCCGGGGATAGGCAGTCGTTTGTCTCTCATAAATGGAATAGAAACAACATTTTTCCCGGCAGAAACCACCTGCGGCCTAAGAGCTTTATTATTTACAGGATCATATTTGGCTATAAGTTCGTCAATCCTAGTTTTGGTCGCATTGGATAATCCGCCATATCTAACTTCCTGGAGTTTATAAGTGATCCTCTTTAATAGATATACTTTATTATCGCAAGGCGTTTCTTGGGTATTGAATAGCTCCTTATATTTATTCTGGAGCTCCAGAAGTGATGCGTTCTTAAGCGTCGCTATCTGAGAGGCAATGTTTTCGTCCATAACGAGAGGCTCCTTTTCTCAGGACATATAGGGCCATACATTTCGCCACAAGTCAAGGGAATAAGAGAG
>CAZEQA010000245.1:0-1818 GCA_964514265.1 uncultured Planctomycetia bacterium
AAGAGAAAGAAAGCAAATATACAGAGATAAAATACAGACTTTCAAGAAAGAATGCTCCAAGTACCCGAAAAGCCTTAGTTGATTACATAGTAATATGAAGATCTCAGTTAAAGTTAAACCTCAAGCCAAGGAAGATAGGATTAAGAAGGTAGGCTTGAATGACTATATAGTTTGGGTAAAAGCTAAAGCCATAGAAGGCCGGGCCAATCAAGCTGTGATAAAAATACTGTCCGAGTGTTTCCATACGCCTAAATCTAACATCGTTCTTATTAAGGGAGTAAAGACCAGAGATAAAATCTTTATAATAGGGAGATAGATTAAGGAGAGGGGATGATGGGGGCAGTAGGATTTTTGGTAATTGCCGGCATTGTCTTGTCTACGGTTGTTGTTGGAGCTCAGATTGAAGACAGGGAGGCGGGGCAGAAGAAACTAACCAGTCCAGAATTTGAACACAACGCAGCTATGCCCAGCAAATTTACCTGTCAGGGAGACGATATTAATCCGGCGTTGGTTATTGAGGGCTTACCCGGTAGCACCAAAAGCCTGGCTTTAATTGTGGATGACCCGGACGCACCAATGGGCACGTGGGTGCATTGGGTGGTGTATAATATTCCTGTTATTTCCAAGATTGAGGAAAATAGTATTCCCGGCACGCAGGGCAGCAATGATTTTGGCCGCAAAGACTATGGCGGGCCTTGTCCGCCATCGGGTGCACATCGTTATTTCTTTAAAATGTATGCGCTGGATGCGCAACTTAATCTACCCGAAGGAATAAGTAAAGAAGATTTGGAACAGGCCATGCAAGGCCATATCTTGGATAAAGCGGAATTGATAGGATTGTATAAAAAAGATTAATGAGGTGTGAAGGTCGGGGCCAATCAAGTGGAGCAGTTCGATGCAATTATAATTGGGGCGGGGCCGGCCGGGATGATGGCCGCAATTCGCGCCGCAGAAAGAAATAGAAGAATCCTCCTTGTTGAGCGAAAGGCTACCCCGGGCAAAAAACTCCTCATCTCGGGAAAAGGTCGCTGCAACCTTACAAATTCTTGCGATATCGAGGCCTTTCTTGAGAGATTTTCTGAATCGCGCGCTTTCTTAAGAAACGTCTTCGCTAAGTTCTTCAACGATGAACTGATATCGTTTTTTGAACATGCCCACCTTAAACTTAAGACAGAACGGGGCGGCCGCGTATTTCCCGTAAGCGATAGGGCAGGCGACGTCCTGAATGTCTTGAAGCCAAAGTTAAAAACTAAGAATATTAAATTCCTCTCCGGCGTTCGCGTGCGCGAGGTCGTTGTCAGGGATAAAAAGATAAAAGGCATTCTGACCTATTCCCGCAGGCAGATTTTGGCAGCGCGCGTCGCTATTGCCACAGGCGGCCTCTCTTACCCCCAGACAGGCTCAACAGGCGACGGATATAGAATCGCTGAAAAATTAGGCCACCGGATTATACCCTTAAAACCGGCCCTTTGCCCTATCCTGGTTAAGGAAAGGTTTATCAGAGACTGGCAGGGCATATCACTGAAGAATGTGCGCATAACAGTTTTTGCCGGCGGTAAAAGAATGGATGAAAGATTCGGCGAGATGCTGTTCACCCACTTTGGTTTGTCGGGCCCGGTTGTGCTGGATATAAGCGCCTCTGTCTATGACGCCTTAAGAGGCAAGAATGAGGTGGCGATATCTATTAACTTTAAGCCCGCCTTAGACCACAAGAAGTTAGATGCCAGGTTGTTGCGCGAATTTAAGGCAAATCCCAAAAAAAGCATAAAAAATATATTTAAGAATCTCCTGCCCCGGGGTATAATAAGACGGTTCCTT
>CAZEQA010000246.1:0-1799 GCA_964514265.1 uncultured Planctomycetia bacterium
AAAAGAGATGGATTGGATTTAGCACTAAGGTAACGGGACATATTTTTGTAGATGAGGGAGCGAAACAGGCGTTGATTGCAAAAAAGAAAAGCCTCTTGCCTCGTGGAATAGTTAGGGTCCATGGCACTTTTGCTGTGGGAGATGCGGTGAGTATTTTGGACACAAGAAATCGCGAGTTTGCCCGGGGCATGGTCAGTTATTCTTCAAGTGAGCTGACTAAAATTAAGGGCCAAAGGAGCGACCAGATTAAGGCCATATTGGGCTATAAATATTACGATGAAGTAATCCATCGCGACAGCTTGGTTATCCTTTGAAAGCAGGTGGATACCTCGGCCTTATGGGCAGGTTCCATCCCAATTATTAGCAACAGGTAAGGAACCTGACCAAAGAAGTAGCGACCGAAGGAAGTCCCTTTAGGGACGAGCGCGTTGCCGTAAGCTTAAAGCCAAAAAGGTAAAAAAGGAAATGGACATTAAGCAGACAGTTATCAAGATAGCGAAACAGGCCAAAGATGCCTCAAGGGTTTTGGCGACTGTCTCGACAGAAAAGAAGAATAGGACCCTTATCTCTATGGCCGAAAGTCTAATTAAAAATTCCCAGACCTTAATCCGGGCAAATAAAAGGGACCTTGTCTTGGTAAAGAAGAGGAACTTAAGTGCGGCTGTTTTGGATAGATTGACGCTTAACGAGAAACGTATTAGACAGATGGGTAAATCGCTTAAGGTTATTGCTACTTTAGAAGATCCTCTAGGCAGGATAATCCGAGCTGTAAGGCGGCCTAATGGCCTGCTGATTAAAAAGGTAAGGGTGCCCATCGGGGTAATTGCAATTATTTATGAATCCCGCCCTAATGTTACCAGCGACTGTATCGGACTTTGCTTGAAATCTGGCAACGCCGTGATTTTACGAGGTGGCCGCGAGGCGATAAATTCGAATATTGCTATATATAATTTATTAAAGAAATCGCTGCTAAAATATAATCTGCCAGAACACGCAGTTAGTTTAATTAAGAGTGTTGATCGAAAGGCTGTAGATATTCTCTTGAGCTTAAAGAATCTCGTTGATTTAGTTATACCGCGAGGTGGAGAAAGCCTCATTAATCTTGTTGCCCGGAAGTCCACAATCCCGGTAATTAAGCACTATAAAGGTATCTGCCATACTTATGTGGACAGTGAGGCCAATTTAGCTGTTGCCCGCAAGGTAGCTTTCAATGCCAAAGTGCAGCGGCCTGGTGTCTGCAATGCCATGGAGACACTTTTAGTTCATCGAGGAATAGCTAAGAAATTTCTGCCTTTAATAATTAAAGACTTAAAAGACGCAAAGGTTGAAATCAGAGGCGATGTCGCAACGCGCAAGATAGTTAAAGGGATTAAAAAGGCCAAAAGTGGCGACTGGTCGAAGGAATATCTGGATTTAATTTTATCGGTAAAAGTTGTGCCTAACTTAGAACGAGCGATAGAGCATATAAATCGTTATGGCTCCGGGCATTCCGATGCTATAATTACCGAAAATCATGCAAAGGCAATAAAGTTTTTAAATAGAGTAGACAGCGCCTGTGTTTATGCCAATGCCTCTACGCGTTTTACCGATGGTTATGAATTTGGTTTAGGCGCAGAAATGGGGATTAGTACAGATAAATTGCATGCCCGGGGTCCAATGGCTTTAGAAGAGTTGACTACTTATAAATATGAAATATTCGGTAAAGGACAGCTTAGAACATGAGATTGCCAGCCCTGTTTAGCAGGGCTGGCAATAAAATTCGCACTTATCACTTAGTTTCACTTTGTTCACTAAGTGAT
>CAZEQA010000247.1:0-1789 GCA_964514265.1 uncultured Planctomycetia bacterium
AAAGTCCACAATCTTTTCTAATTCGTTGTCATAAATCAGTGAGCCCTGGGCGCGCACAGGTTTATGCTGCCCGGGATTTAGAAAGAGTAAATCTCCGTTGCCTAAAAGTTTATCTGCGCCATTCATATCTAAAACAGTACGCGAATCTACCCGAGAGGCAACACGAAATGAAATGCGCGCAGGAAAATTTGCCTTAATTACACCGGTAACCACATCTACCGAAGGCCGTTGCGTAGCTAAAACGAGGTGAATGCCTACTGCCCGAGAGAGCTGGGCTAAGCGAGTTATAGCATTCTCTACTTCTTGCGAAGCAACTACCATCAGATCCGCCAATTCATCGATAATTACGACTATATAAGGCATATTGGGCAACTGTTCTTTATCTTCTATATTCTTTATCTTTTCATTATACAAATCAATATTTCTTACGCCTACTTTGGCCAATAATTTATAACGTTCTTCCATCTCGTTTACTACCCAGCTTAAGGCAGAAGAGACCTTTTTGGCATCGGTAAGTACAGGACAAAGTAGATGCGGCAAATCATTAAACATAGCCAGCTCCACCATTTTGGGGTCAACCATAAGAAACTTTACCTCATCGGGCGAAGCGTTAAAAAGCATACTGGTAATAATACTATTTACGCAGACCGTCTTGCCGGAACCTGTAGTGCCGGCAATCAAAAGATGAGGCATATCCGCTAAATCTGTAACTATCGGCTGGCCGGATATATCCTTGCCGACTGCTAAGGTAAGCTTTGACTCGGAGTTCTGAAAATCCGCTGATTCCAAGATTTCCTTTAGATAAACAATCGTACTTTGACTATTGGGGACCTCAACCCCTACTCGGGATTTTCCCGGAATAGGAGCAACAATGCGCACAGTCTGGGCCTTCATCGCCAGGGCAATATCATCGCTTAATTCTACAATACGGTGAATCTTTACTCCCGGAGCAGGCTCTAACTCATATCGGGTAATCACCGGTCCCCGATTAACCTGAACTACTCTCGTCTCCACGCTAAAATCCCGAAGAGTGGCTTCCAAAATACGTGAATTAGCCTCTAAATCGTCTTTAATTTGTCGATCTTTAAGCGGTGGAGGCGAATTTAATATGTCCAACGAAGGAAGCCTGTAATCAGCCGAACTCACCTTTGCTTTAACAGGTCTAGCTCGAACTTCTTCCTTCGGTGGCATAGGTTTGACTATCTTTGGTTTGGGTTTCTCCTCTATCTTTATAGTGGGCCTTTCTATCTTTAAAGAGGGCATAATCTTTTCTTTAGATACCTTTTTCTCAGGCCTACGAGTAAATAAAGAAGCAAACCTCTTCCCCAGCCATTTCAAAATCGGCAAAATCAAAAACTCAGTAGACACAAAAGAAGAAAGTCCTCCTAATCCCACAGCGATGATTAAAGACCCTGCACGCCCAAAATATTTAAGTAAAAATCCAGTAATTATAACACCGGCTAATCCTGCTCTTTGAAACCTCAGCTCTTCTTGCTGGGGACCAAATAAACTTAACAACACAGTTAAAGATAAAAGCAAGACCACTGTACCTAAAAGCTTAATGTAAAGTCGCGGGTGAGGCCTTTCTAAAAACCTGGCCACTGCCCAGATAAGTGCTAACAGACATATAATGTAGGAGACCCAGCCAAGAGACATAAACAGTCCCTCGGCAATATATGACCCGACGATACCGGCCAAATTCTTTACAGGAATATTGGGATGGGAACAACGAAAAGAGGTATCGGCAGGATTGTAAGAAATTAGGCTTAGAAGAATAAAGATAGCAAAA
>CAZEQA010000248.1:0-1785 GCA_964514265.1 uncultured Planctomycetia bacterium
TGGCGTCAGGCAGATAGATATAGAGTGCCGCGCATTGCCTTTGTGAATAAGCTGGACAGGGTAGGCAGCAATTTCTTTGCCGTTTGTGAAGAGATGGAAAAAAAATTAGGAGCAAATCCCTTGATTTTACAGATACCTATCGGCAAGGAAAGTGAATTCAGGGGAATGGTTGACCTGGTAGAGTCCAAGGCCATTATTTATAAGGATGATTTGGGGTTGGAGCTTGAGGAAAAAGAGATCCCCGAAGAGCTAAAACCTCTGGCCAGTAAATATCGCTTGCAATTGATTGAGAAACTGGCTGAGGCTGACGAAACTACCTTTGAGAAGTTTGCCCATGATGTAGGAATAAAACCCCAGGAATTAAAAGAGGTTATCCGCAAGGTGACTATAAGAAACAAGGTTGTGCCTGTATTTTGCGGGTCGGCCTTGAAGAATAAAGGCGTACAAAAGCTTATTGAGGCAATAGTAGATTACCTGCCCAGCCCTTTGGAATTACCGCTTATCAGCGCAATGAATCCCCAGACAAATATCCAGGAGCAAAGGAGGCCCGCTGACGATGACTACCTATGTGCTTTGGCCTTTAAAATAGTTGCTGACCCCTACGTGGGAAAATTGACTTTCGTGAGAGTGTATTCAGGCGTAATTCAATCGGGCGCTGGAGTCTATAATGCGACCAAGGAAATAAAAGAGCGAATAAGTAAGATTGTGCAGATGCACGCCAATAAGCAAAAGATAGTTGATAGGCTTCATGCCGGAGATATCGCTGCTTGTGTGGGCTTAAAGGGGACTACCACAGGAGACACTCTTTGCAGTGAGGAGCACCTATTAAACTTAGAAAAGATGCATTTTCCGGAACCGGTCATTTTTATGTCTATCGAACCAAAAACCAAGGCCGACCAGGAAAAATTGAGCCTTGCTCTTCATCGCTTGCAGGAAGAGGACCCTACCTTTCAGGTCTCCTATAATAAAGAGACCGCCCAGACTATTATTTCTGGAATGGGAGAATTACATCTGGAGATATTGCTGGATAGAATGTTACGAGAATTTAAAGTAGCGGCATCTGCGGGTAAGCCCCATGTCGCTTACAAAGAGACAATAAGTAAAAAAATTAAATCCGAAGAAAAATTTGTTCAACAAACAGGAGGTAGAGGTCAGTACGGCCATGTAGTCTTAGAAATTGGTCCGGGCAGGCGCAATAGCGGCATCGAATTTATCAATAAGATTAAAGGAGGGGCGATTCCCCGCGAGTTTATTCCCGCTATCAAAGCAGGGGTGCATGAAAGTGCCCGAACAGGAGTTATAGCAAGTTATCCGGTCACGGACGTAGAGGTAAAGCTGATAGACGGTTCGTTTCATGAAGTTGATTCTTCGGAATTGGCCTTTAAGATGGCTGGCTCTTTAGCTTTCAGCCAGGGCTTGAAAAAGGGACGGTCTATTTTGCTCGAGCCGATAATGGATATAGAGGTAATAATTCCCGAGGGATTTTTGGGTGATGTGATAGGAGATATCAATTCTCGTCGGGCTCAAATTAAATCGATTGCACAAAAGGCAAACATCAGGCTAATTAGAGGCTATACACCTTTGGCCGAAATGTTTGGTTATGCTACCGCGTTAAGATCCTTGACACAGGGCAGAGGAACATATACAATGGAGCCTTCCTTTTATGCGGAAGTGCCTTTAGATATTTTAGAGAAAATAATTGGGAAATAAAACGGTATATAAAATACGGAGGTAAACAAAAAATGGCTAAAGAGGTCTTTCAGCGTACCAAGCCCCACATAAATA
>CAZEQA010000249.1:0-1781 GCA_964514265.1 uncultured Planctomycetia bacterium
AAGCGCATAGAGCGCTCAGTATCTGAGTTTGACTTAATAAGGCCGGACGATACTGAAAAACTATCTCCGGGAATATGCATAAGTTCTATCCATGCGTCTTTACCATAGAAAAATTGCACACCAATAAGATCGTAATTGGATCTTAGCTTCTTTAAGCTCTTGATGACCTGTCTTCTTAAAGCAGTATCACTCCACGAATCCGGCATACCCAAGCTTATCCCCATAGACTCCGGGTCTATAAAAAACTCTTTCTCATTTATGGCCTGACTATGCGCCATAAGTATAAGATAAAGGTCCATGGAACGTTCATCTTGACGCGTGAGCATCCGGGAAAAATACTTTTTATCCTCAAGCAATGCTTTAGGAACATCTATAGTTTCAGCTATATTCTCTGTATATAAAGGCCTGGGAAGCTGCTTTATTTGTGGCTTAGTAGATACAGGCAGCAATTCGAGTCTTAAGAGTTTTATTTTAGCAAGTTCCGGAGAATCTATAAGCGTGGCAGACTCAAAGTTCTCTCTCAAAGCAGAATTAGACCAGTTTGCACTACCCTCAACAACATAACGGCTATCAACGATTATTAGCTTATCGTGCAGCCTGCGGTTTGCTGACATAAGATGAATAATGCAACCGGCATCCTCTAATTTCTTTAATGCCGGATTCTCAATAAGTCTGCTTTGTTCTTTGTCTGTATCTCTGAAACGAGTATTTAAATAAAGAGTAACGCTGACATTCCTATCTCTTGCTTCATGCAAATCATTAAGCAGAAGCCTTACGGGATTTTTATACTTTGTGCCTAAGCTTATATTGTACATAGAAATGACTATCGACTCTTTAGCGCCATCCAAAAGCTCAATTACCGCAGGCTCATAGGCACGACCTGATATATCTTTGACTTGCGCTGATGTAAAATCTTCTTGAGCGCATAAAGGGAAAACGCATAAAAATACGCAGGTTGTGAGGAGTATAACGAGGAAAGGAGTAGTTTTTTTCATTCAAGAAGATTGCCTTCGGCAATATCTCTGGTTCCATACCATAGATTAGTGATGTCTTAAAATTATAAATTATAAATTTTTACCCCTTGAGAACACCTATATATATGGTATATTTTATATTGTATCACGATGAGAGGTTATCCAAAGGGTTCCGTCCCGAGGTAATGCCTCTCTTTTTTTATCTCCCCTTATATTCCAGCTTATTTTTTAGGCCATTCATAAAAAGCATATCTGAAGCAAATTTTCTTAATAATGATGAAAAATCATATCGATTAGGAATAATAAGTTTTAATAACTTATCTTGCTTTTCAAGTTTCCAACCTTGCTCTTGAATAGAAAGATTTAAATTTTGACTGTCAATAAACGCGTAGTTATTCCCTTTATTTTTCATATTTTTAACTTCCCACTATCCACAAAGCTATAATAGCAATCCCTCATCATCAATTTGGGACCCTTTACGCCCTAACTTTGTCAACTTGATAAGGCTATATTTTATTTTTTATTTCTTAAAACTTGTGACTTACAACTTAAAGCTAAAATTGGTGGACCCGGTCACAACCAATTCGAACCATCGGTGAAATCCAAGCCCATATCAAAATCCTACCTGCAAAGCACCCTTATTTATACCAGAAATTAGCCCAAAAAGCAACCGAATTACACTTATTGGGAAAAAAATAGGGACTGTCCCCGAAGGGGACTGTAAAAATAGGGACTGTCCCATTTTTGCCGGAATTTTCCGCTCTGCAAAAATAGCGGACTGTCCCTATTTTTAAAGAAAGGAGGTCT
>CAZEQA010000250.1:0-1765 GCA_964514265.1 uncultured Planctomycetia bacterium
CTATCATCTTTTAGGCTATAGTCACCGGCGGTCTTCCAGCCATTTATTACATTTAGTGACGGCTTCTCGGTAAACTCTGAGGTAAATAGATCTTCAATAGGGAGTTTTTGTTTAATTTTATGATGACCAAGGGCTGGTTCATCACGGATGGGACGGACGCCTACCACACCCAGATAAGGCTGCGTCAGGGCTAAGTTGGCCAGACGCTGGATTGACTGATGGTACTCGGCAAACTGCTCTTCAGGCACGATATGGTCAGCCGGATACATCTCCACTACCGTATCATCACCAAACTTATGTTCAATCTTGGAGATGGCGTAATACAAGGCTGCGGTATTATCCGCGTAAGCAGGCTCTCCATAAATCAAAAGTCTACCTTGCTGATATTCAGGATAATCCTTAACTGCTTCTATTACTAATTCGCGATGCTTGGCATTGGTTTGAATAATAATGGTTCCCGGGCCATCTTCATGGAGCAAGCGGTCTATGGCCAATTGGATTAGTTGTTTGCCGCCCGGGAATATCTCCAGAAACTGTTTAGGCCTTGCAGAGCGGCCTTTGGGGAAGAAACGCGCGCCTTGGCCGCCAGCCATAATTACGCCCACGCGTTTATTCTTTGGGCAGGTTACTTTGAATGTCTCTTGGAGTATTTGGTCAATATTTGTTTGCTGCTTTGAAGTAAGGCGGGCTTCCTCCTTTGCTTCTTCAATCCAGGGCTTAACCCAAACGGGATATTCCTGGGCAAAGGCGCCAAATTCAGAAACTGCAGCAGCAAACCCTTCATTATCTTCGGGCATAATATCTCTCCAGTCCCTAAACTGCCTGGTGAGGGCAAAGACTGGTTCAATCTCTTGTATAGGCGAGCGGCTATATTGGATTGCCTCATCAAATCCGTGGGAGGCCACTATCCTTTCTGTAGCCTCTATAACCCCTTGGAGCGAAGGCCGGTCTTTCAGCTTTACATTCTTAATAAAGTCTAATGTTTGTTTGGGTTCTTCAAAAGAGCTCTTTCCTCGAAACGCTTGTTGTTTCTTATAAAGATTATTCGCGAATTCAAACGCATCGGCTATTACAAGGCAACCAAATAAGTGTATTCTTTCCTCCGGCCATAATGCCAACTCTTCTTCTTTTGGAATATCCATATGTCTTGCCATAACCAACCTAATATCCTCCGGCAATTCAATGTCACCTTCTTCAAAAACCCTAATGGAATTTTCCGCGTGGCCTATTGTCGCAAGCACAAATTCTTTCACTTCCTCCGAAAGCTCTATACCTTTCTCTTTAAATGCAGCAATGACTTCGCTTGCCCTTTTGCCTTTATATTGAATATTATGTTCCTTGGCTAAAGCCGACAGTCTGAATTCTAATCTTTGGTAATCCTTATGCCCCAAAAATCCTCCAACATCATGACCAAGACATACAACACGCGATTTATTCATAAAAGGACTACCGTCTTCATATCCGAGGGCCTTAGCAATAACCGCCGCAAATTTAAAGTCTGCAACGCTATGTTTTTTCAGTTCAGCGCATTCGGGCCTTATTAAGCCCAAAATCTCTTTATCGCTTAATTCCAGAACATGTCTCGGACGAGCTCTATAAGGCCAAAGAGCCTTTACTACCCCCGCTAATACCACCGCTAAAGCACCCATAACAATATACAACAATATCCTGGCAATAATATCTAAATCTTCAGGCTGGATTACCTGTTTGATGACAGTGTCAGTGGCATTGCCTTCAAAGGCCAAGGCAGGATTGACCAGGCCAA
>CAZEQA010000251.1:0-1737 GCA_964514265.1 uncultured Planctomycetia bacterium
AAAACACCAAGAGATGACCAGGCTTGAAGTATTAAATGGTCTGGCTGAAGAAACCACACAACTCAAAACAACTAACTCCAGAATAGCCATAAGCCCCACTTTAACCATCCCCTTCAGGATAGCTGCCTGTATTGTTATTGGCCTTATTATCCTCTTAGGCCTTGCTGCTGTCTTCTTTGCCCATCTTGCCGGCCTACTCTTTATGTCATTACTCTTAAGATTGAACGGCGGGCAGGAAATATTAATTACCCAATTTGCTGGCTCAATGGTTAGGCTCTTGTTTACTGTTGTAGTTGTAGTATTGTTCGCGGATATGACTGCAGGAATTCTTAAGCCTGAGCTTGAGGCGGTATTCGCAGGCTCTCAAGGAAAAACTGTTCCTTTAACCAGCCAAGATTTGCTTGCTCGCGCTCTTATTGTCAATGATGACTACAACGTAGGACAACCAGTGGAACCGGAGGATGAGGATGAGCATTCAGAATTAGTTATCAAAGCAGAAGCATCAAGTGCAGCGTGCGATTTCGCTGAAGCCATCAAGTTATATGAACAGTTGATTGCTCTTGACCCTGCTTATCCCGTAGCCTACAACAACCTGGGAAATATCTTAATAAGACTAGGAAAGCTTGACCAGGCTGTTTACTACTATCAAAAGGCCTATGAGCTTGAACCCGACAATTGCATAATCCTCGCCAACCTGGGATTAGCTTACGTAGGAAAAGGAGAGCTTGATCAGGCTATCCCACTCTACGAGAGAGCCCTTGAGCTTGAACCCGACAATGCCGCAACATACCGCTTCCTGGCAAGTGCCTTAGAAGAAAAAGGAGAGCTTGATCAGGCTATCCCACTCTACGAGAGAGCCCTTGAGCTTGAACCCGACAATGCCGCAATCGCATACGAGTTGGCACGAGCCTTACATAAAAAAGGAGAGCTTGATCAGGTTATCGCCCGGTATAAAGAGATCCTTATTAAGTCTGATCCAGGAAATGTTACTATCTATCTATGTTTGGCAAGCGCCTTCAAAGTAAAAGGAGAACTTCAAGAAGCTATTGCCCGCTACAAAGTAGCCCTTAGGCTCAAACCCGACAGTGCCTCTATCTGGCAGTACCTGGCACGCGCCTTACACGAAACAGGAGAGTTGCATCGGGCTATCTTCTTGTATCAAAAGGCCGTTGATATTGACCCCGAAAATTTCGTAATCCACAACAACCTGGGAAACGCCTTACAAGAAACAAAACAGTTTGAGCAAGCTATTCATCACTTTAAAGTGGCTCTTAGGCGTATACCCGACATTGCCATAATCTTAAGCAATTTGGGAGTAGCTTACCTAGGAAAAGGAGAGCTTGATCAGGCTATCTCATTTTGCGATAGAGCCCTTGAGCTTGAGCCCGAAGATGCCGAAACCCACTTCACCTTGGCACGCGCCTTACATAAAAAAGGAGAGTTTGATCAGGCTATCTCCCACTATCACAAAACCCTTAGCCTTAACCCCAGCCATCCCACCGTCCGCCACTGGCTGAGAGTTGCCTATAGAGAAATAAATAGACAAAGAGGAGGTAACAGTAGCAAGGAAGGCGGAAAGCAAGCCCCACACCACCCCTTCAAGGCCCTTTCACCAAGGATAGTCTATGCCGCTGGAGTGGATTGGGTGGTCATATTTGGAGGAGTCTTTGTCGGCCTTAGCCATTATCTATCTGCAAACTGGCAGGGTCTCTCTACAATGGGGGCCTTAGGCTGGGT
>CAZEQA010000252.1:0-1713 GCA_964514265.1 uncultured Planctomycetia bacterium
TGATTACTTTAAGTTTGTAAAATTGAATTTGAAATATACTTTTCATTATAAAGATTATGAGAAGTTAAAAAGAAAGCAAGTTGTATCTGTTACCTTTTCATTGAAATATTAATAGGTTAATCGGGACAGTGTATTTCAGCCCCAAGATTTATCTTGAGGCTGTTTTGCTTTGGGGGTATAATTGAGAGGACAGCTTGTCGATTGATATGAGAAACTGTAGGTATACTAAAAGCTTTGATGCAGACCTTAACAAGGATATTCAGATGGTAGAAGGGCAGGTTTTGGCAGACAGATTATATACGCAGGACAAAATAGCTATTGCTTACGAGCATTATCAAAAGGGGTTTAACTCTGTGGTTATAGTATGTCCG
Source organism: uncultured Planctomycetia bacterium (assembly GCA_964514265.1). Lineage (GTDB taxonomy): Bacteria > Omnitrophota > Gorgyraeia > JAFGHF01 > JAFGHF01 > CAZEQA01. The sequence goes on from CAZEQA010000252.1 coordinate 372, forward strand.
GGCTTCTACAACAGCAAGAAGAACAGGTGGATGCGCAAGACCATAGATTTAATCTCTTCCAAGTACGATGTCATAATTTTTGATTTTAGAGGCCATGGAGATAGCGGAGGAAAGTTTTCTTGGACAGCTAAAGAACACTTGGATGTGCAAGCAGTAATAGACTATGCACAGGACCAGAACTATAAAGAAATAAATATAGTGGCTTTTTCTTTAGGTGCAGCTGCAGCCGTTAATGCTGTTAGCGCAAGAGACGGAGTAGACAGTATGGTGCTGATAAGTTGCCCGTGTGAGTTTAGGAAGATAGATTATTATTTCTGGAAACCAGAGATGATATCAGACTTGAAGGATAACATAGAATGTGGCTGGGAAGGAAAAGGCGCCAGAACCACCGGTGTATTCTTGAAAAAGCCGAAGCCAACAAAGACAATTGCCAAGATAAAACATATACCAATCTTGTTTATCCATGGCGATAGAGATTGGATTATTAAAGCCTACCATTCCCAGAGACTCTATGATGTAGCCAAGACGTATAAGAAGATTAAGATAATAGAAGGAGGCCTTCATGCCGAGCGGCTTATCCAGCAGCAGCCGACGGAGATGAAGAACTTAATCCTTGAATGGTTTTCGCAAAACACCAAACAATATTAGAGACGGTATTAGAGACTGTTTCTTAAGTTAGTCGGAGAAGTGTTCTAAAATCAATCGGAGAATTGCATCTCCTGCCTCAAGATTTATCTTGAGGTCGTTTTATTTTAGGGGTATAATTAAAGGGAAAAAAGGAGGAATGATGGAGAGAATTAACTCTCCTTATGAAAATTTATTGCAAATGTACATTGCAGAAAAAGAAGAAGGTTTCTGCAGAATAGGTTTAGTTTACAGGAAAGAACTCACTAACCCTCACGGTAACTTCCATGGCGGGGCCATCCTTAGCATAGTTGATACTGCCGCAGTCCAGGGATTAAGAACCATATTTCCTCAAGGACCTTATTTGACGGTAGATTTAGATATTCGCTTCAAGACCCCAAGCAAGTCTACAGAGATTTTTGCTGAGGCAAGGCCAAGACATTTAAAAGGAAAATTCTTTAAGACCGATATTAAGGTCTTGGATAAAGAGAATAAATTAATTGCAGAAGCTGAAGTTAAATCATTTCTTCCTGCATGGAATGAGAGAGAAGTTATAACGTAAAAGTCCTGAGAGAGCAATGACAGAGAAGAAAAGATTGATTTGGTTGATAAGAACAGCAGGGGTGTTTTTTATTATTTCTGCATTGGGGCAGGGATTTTGCGCTATCCCTGAAATTAAAAATACTATTAAGAACCTATCATCTTATTGGTTTAACAG
>CAZEQA010000253.1:0-1671 GCA_964514265.1 uncultured Planctomycetia bacterium
CCGCAATATTCACCATCTGAAAAAAGTCCTTTAAATAATCTCCGGTTTCTTCCAAGCTTTTCCTTGCTTTCTGCAGACGATAAAATTCGGCAGAGGCCACTCCCCGGAGCACATTAATTATGCCGCCCATCTCTTTATTAAACTTCATCTCATTGCGTAGTTTAGTCAGCTGAAACATCTTTTGCGTATTGCGTTGTGCGTTGTGCGTATTGCGTTTAAATCTTTTAGGCAATACTCAATAGGCATCACGCACGACGAATTCATGTCCTAAAGAACTCCTCAAACGCTCTATCTAATTCCTTCTTTATCTCCTCGGTCAACACCCCTTGGCTGGTGAGTCGCTCAATCAGTTCCGGCCGGTTTCTGGTAAGGTACCTATATATCTCTTTTTGAAACCTTTCTCTTTTTTCCTTGTCCAAGATTTCCAATATCCCTTTATTAAAGGCGTAAAAAATAATAACCACCTCTTCTAATGGTAGGGGGCTGCCTTTATCCTGAATAAGAAGGTCCGTCAATACCCCTCCTTTGTTTAACCTGGCCTCTACCTCTGGTGAAAGTTTGGTGCGCACGCGGACAAGGCTGAGCAACTCTTTATACTGGGCATATTCCGCTTGCAATGTCCGGGATACCTCCCGCATTGCTTCACACTGCACTTTACTTCCGATTCGGGAGACCGAAAGACCTAAATCAACGGCTGGCTTAAACCCATCATGAAAGAGGCTGGTGCTTAAGTAAATTTGGCCATCAGTCATAGCAATAAGATTTGAGGGAATAAGTCCGGTAACATCTCCTTCCTGCGTCTCGACAATGGGTAGAAAGCTCATCGAGCCGCCACCGTTTTCTTCATTCAACTTTGCTGCCCTTTCCATCAGTTGGGAATGAAGATAAAAGATATCTCCGGGATAGGCCTCTCTACCCGGAGACCTTTCCATAAGTAAACTAAGTTGACGATAAATCCAGGCATGGCGGGTTAAATTGTCAAACACAACCAGCACATCTCTTCCATGATGCATAAAATATTCTCCCAAACTAGCCGCAGTGTAAGGGGCAAGATATTGTTCTGCCGGAGAATCAGAGGCCAGGGCACTGACAACAATACTATAATCCAGCGCCCCTTCTCTCTTTAATACCTGAATGAGTTTCAAAAAGGCGGAGTAACTACCCCCAATCCAGCAAAATATGCAGATTACATCTTTATCTTTCTGATTAAGAATAGTATCTAACGTCAGAGTAGTCTTTCCGGTAACCCTATCGCCGATAATAAGTTCTCTTTGGCCTTTACCTAAAGAAATAATGGTATCAATCATTTTAATCCCTGTAAGCAGTGGTTCATCTATTGGGATTCTATCCACAACCTGGGGAGCGTCTCTAAAGACAGGATAAAAATCACTCTCTTGAATCTCGCCTTTCTCATCAAGTGGTTGAGCGAAGGAATTGACTATCCGGCCGATAAAATTATTCCCTACCGGAATCTCAAACACTCCCTCTTCGGCATAAACGTTCTCTCCTATTTTTATTCTGGTCTCATCGCCTAAAACCAAAGCCAGAACCTCGGCTTCAGTAAAACCAATTACCATTCCAAAAAGATTCTGTCCTAATTCCACCAACTGGCCATTGATGCAAGAGGGAAGACCGGTTATCTTAACTATCCCTTTCTTAATCTCTCGAATT
>CAZEQA010000254.1:0-1670 GCA_964514265.1 uncultured Planctomycetia bacterium
ACATAAAGATGCAGCAAGGCTTACTTATTTAGGCCTCTATGCCTTGCAGCATCGCGGTGAAGAAAGCGCAGGGATAGTTGCTTATAATAGAAAGAGGATTTATTCTCATAAAGGGATGGGGCTGGTAAGCGATGTCTTTAATGAGAGAGCTATAGGGTCTTTACGCGGAGATTTGGCTGTTGGTCATGTTAGGTATTCGACTACTGGCTCCAGCCTTTCAAAAAATATACAACCATTTTTAGTAAAACATAAAAAGAACCACATTGCTGTTGCTCATAACGGTAATCTTACAAATACCATAAAGTTACACACTGCCTTAGAGGGAAAGGGGTCTATCTTCCAGACTTCAATGGATTCTGAAATAATAGTTCATCTATTGGCTAAGGCAGAAGATATAAGTTACCAGAATAAAGTCGTTAAAGCACTATCACAGCTGGAAGGGTCCTATTCATTTGTCTTAATGTTGAACGATACATTAGTTGGCGCAAGAGATCCTTACGGCTTTAGACCCTTATGTATTGGTAAAATAGACGGCGCTTATGTTTTAACAAGCGAAACCTGTGCCCTGGATTTAATTGGTGCCGATTATGTCAGAGAAGTTGTACCCGGAGAAGTTGTATTTATCGGTACAAATGGATTGGAATCAATAAAGACTTTTTCTCAAGACAAACATTCTTTATGTATCTTTGAGTATATATATTTTGCAAGACCGGACAGCAATATATTTGGCAAAAATGTATATTTGACCCGTAAACAACTGGGGAGGCAATTAGCTCGTGAATGTCCGGCAGATTGTGATTTGGTTATGCCTATTCCTGACTCAGGAAATTATGCCGCAGTAGGTTTTGCCGAAGAATCCAAGATTCCATATGAGGTAGGCATGATAAGAAACCACTATATTGGAAGGACCTTTATCCAACCTTCTCAATTTATCAGGGATTTCAGGGTTAAGGTTAAACTTAACCCTATAAAAGATGTGCTTAAAGGTAAACGCATAGCTATAATAGAAGATTCCATTGTTAGAGGCACGACAAGCCGGGTGAGAGTAAAGACATTGCGGGAGGCAGGTGCAAAAGAGGTGCATATGCGTATTAGCTGCCCGCCACTTAGATTCCCATGTTTTTACGGAATTGATTTTCCAACCAAGAAAGAATTGATTGCGTCAGATCACAGCATAGAGTGGATACAAGATTTTATCGGAGTAGATACACTGAAATATCTAAGTGAAGAAGGGATGCTTGGTTCTATGCCTTTGCCAAAATGCGAATTTTGCACAGCATGTTTTGATGGAAATTATCCGCTTAGGCCTTGCAAGAAGATGTCAAAAAATATCTTAGAAAGGAGCTCGTGATGGCTAAATATATTTTTGTTACAGGGGGCGTGGTTTCAAGCCTTGGCAAAGGAATTGCTTCAGCCTCTATCGGCAAGCTCCTGGAAGCAAGAGGCCTAAAAGTTACTCTTATTAAATGTGATCCATACATAAATGTCGACCCAGGCACGATGAATCCATACCAGCATGGCGAAGTGTATGTTACAGATGATGGGGCTGAGACAGACTTGGACTTAGGCCACTATGAGCGATTTACTAATGCTAAGCTTACCAAAGATAATAATATTACTACGGGGAAAATCTACTATTCAGTTATATCTAAGGAAAGAAAAGGTGATTA
>CAZEQA010000255.1:0-1637 GCA_964514265.1 uncultured Planctomycetia bacterium
CACCCTTTTTTATTGACTTTTCAAGCTGAATTTACAGAGAACATTATACGCTACCCCTTGCTCGTTTTACGGGTCCTGTCTTGGGTGCGCTTTTGGTGCTCGCTCAATCAAAAGGGGTCAGGCGCTTTTTATATTGCGAGGTGTTTTTAGTGAGCGAGCGAAGCAAAAACACCGAGCAAAAACAAAAGGATGACAGAACCCCGAGCCTCCATTTTGCTTGCAAAGCGAAGCCGTTTATGTTAGGATAAATCCCGTTACAAATTTACAAATACGCTTTAGATAAATCGAAAAGTTTACGCTTAAAGCTAACCCTTTTTGCTTAAGTTCAAGCTTTGTAGTAAATTTGTAACGGGGTGAAAAGGCAAAAATGGCTGCAGATTAGCCATAAAGGAGTCTAATTTAAGTGGGTTTAGCTTGGTATATTTTGGCCCTGAGCATCTTACTTATATTATCAGGCCTTTTCTCAGCCTCAGAAACTGCTCTTTTTTCTCTCTCCAAGATACAAATACGTAGACTAAAAGAGAAAAGGCCTGTTCAAAGCGCCTTAATTATGCAGTTATTAAATTCACCCCGGCGTACACTCAATACTATTCTTACGGGGAATATGTTAGTGAATGTCACCGCCAGTACTTTGGTTACTGAGATAGTCGTGGCTCTTTTAGGACAAAAAGGAGTGGGGCTAGCTTGCGGCCTGACTACTTTTTTGCTCTTGGTGTTTGGCGAGGTTACTCCCAAGACCTTTGCCATTTCGCATGCGGAGAGTTTCTCTTGTTTTATCTCGCATCCTTTATCCCTTTTTGTCAAGCTCATCTTTCCTATTCGCTGGGCCTGGGCTAAAATAGCCGATGGCTTTTCTCGGCGCATTATCGGTCGTCAGTATTTATACCAGCCCTTTTTGACCGAAGAAGAGATTAGAGGCCTGGTTTCCATTGGCGAAAAAGAAGGTGTAATCAGCAAAGAAGAAGAGCAGATGATCAATACAGTGTTTGACTTTGGCGAAAGGTACGTCAATGAAATTATGACTCCACGGGTAGACATTATAGCTGTGGATGTGAATAAGGATAATCTATATCTGGAAAAAGTCCTAAAGTCCAGCCGCCATTCTAAAGTCCCTGTCTACAAAGATACTGTGGACAATATCCTAGGTATTATTTATGCCAAGGAATATTTGCTCACCCCGCAAGAGGCGTGGCAAACTCTAGTTAAACCAGTTCTATTTGTTCCCGAGACAAAGAAGATTGAAGAGCTTTTGTTTGAATTTCAAAGCCAAAAATCCTATGTTGCCATTGTAAGCGATGAATACGGCGGAACGTCCGGCTTGATTACCATTGAAGATATCTTGGAGGAGATTGTCGGTGAAATCCAGGATGAGTATGAAACCGAAGAGAAACTTATTGTCAGGATTGACCAAAATTCCGTTTCCGTAAGCGGTAAGACATCTTTGCACGACCTAAACGAAGAACTAAACACCCATTTTAAGGCCAAGGATGCCCAGACAGTAAGTGGGTTTATGATCCATTTGTTTGGGAGAATCCCTAAATCAGGCGAAAGCACGAGATTCAGGAATTACCTCTTTGTAGTTGACGATGTCCGTAAACAGAGAATTCGCAAGATTACAATGACTAAAAAGGCAAAAT
>CAZEQA010000256.1:0-1626 GCA_964514265.1 uncultured Planctomycetia bacterium
ATTGATGGCCAGAACATAGTGGACATATTTGGACAAATTTGCAGCATTTTTGATGGTTCGAGCATGCCTCGAAGCGCTAATTATCTCTACGACTTCTATCTCTGATATTGCCAAAAGTTTAAAATTACCCCTATGATTCGCACCATATATACAGCTTAAATACTGAGATTAAACTGTCCTATACCCCCACCCCCCCGAGCCAAAATCAAGAACGGCTTCAAGTTTACCCTTGAGGCCGTTTGCTTTTGGGGGTATAATGAAAATACAAGTTATGCGACCGTCCCTAATATACCGAATGAGACTTTTAAGGACGGTTTCGCAAACGTTACAAGAGCCTATTCTACACGTGGTCTATTAGATTAATCAATTTCTTATATGAGCTTACCTTGCATATCTGCTCGCGGATTCTTGCGGCATTAAAAAGGCCTTTTAAATACCACATCGTTACCTTGCCCATAAAACCTATCTTATTAGTGTGTGTTATATCCTTATATTTTTCTATAAAGCCAAGGTGAACTTTCAGGACCTTTTTCTTTGTGGATAGACTCAGGGGTCTACTGGCCTGGCCATTTTTCAGATAGTTCTCAATATTTTTGAATATCCAGGGATTGCCGAGTGCGCCCCTGGCTACCAGAATTCCGTCGCATCCTGTTTCATCAAGCATTCTTTTAGCCATCAAAGGGTTAAATATATTTCCGCTTCCGAACACAGGTATCTTTAAAGCAATTTTCGCGGCCTTTATCGATTTATAGTCGATATCGCCGAAATAACTCTGCGACTTTGTTCTGCCGTGTATAAAGATGATGGAAGCACCGTTCACCTGGCATATTTTAGCGGTTCTAACACTTTCTCTGACATCTCTTTTATTAAAGCCAGTCCTTAACTTAACTGTGACCGGAATTTGCAGTTTGGAAGCCAATTTTTTAATGATTTTACCGAGCCTCGCTGTATTTTTTAATAGGGCCGCTCCAGCGCCTTTTTTTATTATTTTTTTTGCGGGACAGGCGCTATTTATATCCAAAAAAGATATATCAACAAGGCTTAAGAGCTTTTCGGCGGCATCAAGCATTACGGAAGGGTCCGCACCTACCAATTGTGCGGCCAGGGGCGAGTCTTTCTCAAGGGTTTTTAGCAGGCGCTTGCTTTTTGGATGGTTATAAACTATGGATTTTGCGTCGAGCATCTCGAAAAAGCAATGTAAGGCGCCTAATTTGCGGCTTATAAGCCTAAAGGCGAGGTCTGTTGCGCCAGACATAGGGGCCAAATATATTTTTGGATTCATCAGGACTATTATACTACCCTGAACGCAGGAAATAAAGCTAGTTTTATACCGGATGACAAAAAGCTATAAATTTATCGAGAAAAGTGCTATCATTGTCAAATAAGGAGCATCTTGCTTATGGAACAATTCGATACAATTATAATCGGGGCGGGGCCGGCCTGCATGATGGCTACGATCCGCGCCGCAGAAAGAAAAAGAAAGGTCCTCCTCATTGAGCGAAACCTGCCCTGGACCACAAAAAACTGAACGCCAGGTTACTGCGCGAATTTAAGGCAAATCCCAAAAAAAACATAAAAAATATATTTAAGAATCTCCTGCCCCGGGGTATAATAAGACGGTTCCTT
>CAZEQA010000257.1:0-1583 GCA_964514265.1 uncultured Planctomycetia bacterium
TTTCACATCGAATTTTTACGCACCATCTCATTCATTTTGGTCATTGCCAGCTTTGTGCAGTTGGCGGAGATGATTATTTTAAAGACTAACCCCACGCTTTATCGCGTCTTGGGCGTTTATCTTCCTCTAATTACTACTAACTGCGCAGTGTTAGGAGTAACTGTCTTAAATGTCAATATGTTTTTGAATAAGGGGCTGGCTTTAGGGGCAACCTTCTTCTATACTGTTTTACAGGGACTTTGCGCCGGAGTCGGTTTTATGTTAGCCATGCTTTTGATGTCGGGTATTCGTGAGCGGCTTGAACTTTTAGATGTACCCGAATCTTTAAAGGGCATCCCTTTAACCTTTATCGTTGCGTCGCTTATGTCTTTGGCCTTTATGGGTTTTGCCGGATTCAAATTTTGAGGAAACAAGATGCAGTTCTTAGCACCGATTTTAACTTTAACTGGTTTAGGTCTATTTTTTGGCCTGGTCATTGCCTTTGCTTCTAAGAAATTCGCCGTTGCGGAGGATCTCCGGATAAAAGAGGTTCTAGAAAGGCTTCCCGGGGCCAATTGCGGTGCCTGTGGGATGGCTGGATGTGCCCGCTTTGCCGAAGCCATCATTAAAACTGAGGCTTCCATTGACAATTGTAAGGCCTGCTCTGAAGAACAGGCCTCTGAGATAGCCAAAATCTTAGGGCTTAAACTTTCCTTAAGAGAGAAAGAGATAGCGCATCTTCGTTGTCACGGCGGAAAATTTGCCAAGGATAAATTTATTTATCAAGGATTAGAGGATTGCCAGGCAGCGGCGCAACTTTTGCAGGGGCAAAAAAGTTGCAGTTACGCCTGTTTGGGTTTTGGTACCTGCGAAAAGGCCTGCCCTTTTGGCGCTATCAAGATGAGCCCCGAAGGTTTACCTATAATCGATAGTACACTTTGCACGGGTTGCGGAAAATGCGTAGAGGCCTGTCCACGAGATTTATTAGTTTTGCTCCCCGCCAAATCCAAGGTTTATGTTGGTTGCAGCTCTCATTATCCGGCAAAAGTCGTTGCACGCGTCTGCAGCGTTGGTTGTATTGCCTGCAAAAAATGCGTAGAGGCCTGTCCGGTTGAGGCCGTAAAAATAGTTGAGAATTTAGCGGTTATAGATTATGATAAATGCACCTCTTGCGGCAAGTGCATTGAGGTCTGCCCAAGAAAAATTATAAAGGAATTATAGCGCTTTGCTCGCTGTTTTTGTTCGCTCGCTGCAATTTTTTGCCGAGTTGTTGGACTTACAGGCTCGTTCGTTTGGCAAAATTTCCTCGTAAGAGGATAATGAGGTATTTCTCGGTCAGTTTTGCCACTCACTCGCCGTAAGTCCTAACAACTCTTTTGGCAAAAAATTGCTAATGCTTGTCCTTCAGTTCGCTCGAGGACTAAGGGCAATCCTGAACGAAGTGAAGGATCTTGCTCACAATAAACAGCTCGCAAACTATATAAACGTATAAGGCGAGGGGTGGCGAGGGTGCTGAGCTTTTGGAGTACAGCTCAACTAAGACCCCTCATTATAAAGGAATAGGAGGGTCTATCCCTGTGGATAAAACACATCTTGAAGTTTCT
>CAZEQA010000258.1:0-1549 GCA_964514265.1 uncultured Planctomycetia bacterium
TAATTCCACCGCCTACGCAAAAAGGCACCGTAGTTACCTCTTTAACCTTTTTTACCCAATCCAGGCGCGTGGCCCTGTCTTCTACAGAAGCAGCGATGTCTAAAAAGACAAGTTCATCTGCACCGGCAGCGCAGTAGGCCTTTGCTGCCTCCACCGGGTCGCGGGCATCTTTTAAATCAACAAACTTTACGCCCTTAACTACGCGTCCGCCTTTGATATCCAAACAAGGAATTATCTTTACTACTCGCATCTCTCCACCTCCACTGCAATAGAACCGTTCCTCAACACAGCGCCTGACCCCTTTTTGGCCTTGAGCCAAAAAAGCGCCTGACCCCTTTTACAATCTTGAAGGAATTGCCTTTCTCCAGGTATCGCTTAACTGCGCTAAAGGAAGGTCGATTGCGGTCTTGTCTTTGGACTCAATTGTCATCTTTTCTGCTTTAACAGCTCCCAAAATCTGATAGGGAATTGTGTGCTTCTCTGCTATCTTTTCTAAAGCCTCCAGATTATCTTTACTCAGCGAAACCACTATTCTGGAAGGCGCCTCACCGAATAAAAGCTCATCGAGCCTTAAATCTGCATTTTTCAGCGCATCCAATTTTATTTCCGCACCCAACATCTGGTTTGCGCCTGTAATACACGATTCAGCCAAACTTACCGCCAACCCGCCTTCAGAACAATCATGTGCAGAATTAATCAGGCCTAAACCAATCGCTTCAAGGCAAACTTCCTGAACGGCCTTCTCTCGTTCTATATCTATCTGGGGGTTACCTTTCTTCTGTCTGTGCACTAGATATAAATATTCGCTTCCGGAAAGGTCGGCCTTGTTTTCACCTAAAAGGACTATTAAGTCGCCCTCATTCTTAAAATCCTGGGTAACATATTTATCGGCATCTTTGATTAACCCTACCATTCCTATCATTGGAGAGGGATCTACCGCCCCTTTAGGATTCTCATTATAGAAGCTTACGTTACCGCTGACAACTGGCGTGTTTAAAACCGAACATGCCTTGGAAAGCCCTTCTATGCACTTTTCAAATTGCCAGTAATTTTCCGGTTTCATCGGATTGCCAAAGTTTAAGCCGTCGGTAATTGCCAGTGGCCAGCCGCCTGCGCAGACTATGTTTCTGGCTGCCTCCGCCACCGCCATCATCGCCCCATTATAGGGATTCAGATAACAATACCTGCCATTACAATCTACGCTTATCGCCAAGGCCTTTTTAGTCCCCTTGACTTTAATCACCGCTGCGTCTGAGCCTGCCCCCACTGCCACTTCATCTTTATTTATAGCGGTAAACTTCTTATATGCCGATTCTTTGCTGGCAATAGTGGGAGAATCAAGTAACTGCAACAATACCTTATTGAGGTCTTCCGGTTCAGTCACGGATTCGCGGTTCAAATTTTGCGCCTCCTTTAAGTAGGCCGGCTCTTTAACCTCTCGATCATAGAGGGGCGCCTTCTCGGTCAGGGCCTCCGGTGGAATCTCGCAAACTACTACGCCATTTTCTTTAACCCGCATTACTTTTTCCTCTATCACCTTGCCGAGCTT
>CAZEQA010000259.1:0-1513 GCA_964514265.1 uncultured Planctomycetia bacterium
GAGTCTTTGGGTTATATATCGAATCGAATAAATACTTGATTTTTGTATTAGTTACTTCAAAACCAAGATAATTTGTAGCTATATCCTCCAGTGTCTGCGCTTCATCAAATACTACGGCATGAAAGCCTGGTAAAACATTGCCACCTGAAGCAAGATTTGTAAAGAAAAGAGAGTGATTGGTAACTAGAATATGCGCTTTTCTCTCCTGCGTTTTAGCTTTTCTATAAAAGCACCTGTCTTTATGAAGGCATTTTTTACCCAGGCATAGATCCGGGTCTCTGCATACATTGTCCCATACATCATGCCCGGGAATAAATCCCAGGTCTGATTTGAGGCCTGATTCAGTTTTAGATGACCATTCGAGTATCTTTTCTAACTCTTTAAATTGAGCATCACCTTCAAATAATTCATATGTATGTTCGGCGCCGAGTCGTCTAAGGCATAGATAATTTTCTGAGCCTAAACATAACGCATAATCAAATGCTTGCCGCAGCGACTTCTTTAAAAAAGGTAAGTCTTTCAAATAGAGCTGATTTTGTAGTGTTTTTGTATTAGTTGAAACTACGACTTTCTTATCATTCTCAATTGTGTAAATTATAAAGGGTATTAAATATGCTAAACTTTTTCCTATTCCTGTACCTGCTTCTACTATTAAATGCCTATCGGCTTCAATAGCTTCGGCAACTGCTCTTGCCATTTGAAGCTGTTGAGGTCTAAATTCATAATTCTCTAATTCGCTAGATATAATACCTCCCTGTTTTAAAATAGTATTGGTTCTGTCTTGTACTATTGTAGAAATTGTGTTTTTCAGTTCCATATTGGACATTTTGGAGAAGTGTACCCTTATTTAATCAACTGCAATTTCTTCTCTTTTGGCAACCTTTTTATCTGCGCTTCCCTGCTTAAGGCCTCAGGCTTAGTCAAACATTTTTCGCTATGCAATAATTTCACCGGCCTTCTGCACTTGGTAAACCTGCCTCCGCTTCCGCTATTGTGGGCCTTAATCCTGCGCTCTAGATTGTTAGTAATGCCGGTATAGAGTTTGGAGTATTTACATTCAATTATATAAACGAACCAAGACATAAATGTTAGATTCTTCACTTCGCACTGAGTCATTTCATTCCTTAAGCACTGCGATTCTGAGCAAGATTCTTCATTTCATTCAGAATCGTCCATCGAAGTCCTGCACGAAGTGTAGGACGAAGCGAAGAATCTTGTTCAGAACCAAAAATTTGCCTCTGCAAATTTTTGGCATGCCAGGACATAGAGGCGGTCCTTTCTCTTTCCTTCAATTATACGCCTAAAGCAAAACAGCCTCAAGATAAATCTTGAGGCTGCAAAATTTCGCCATTAAGATTCAGGTGAAGATTTGAAGGTGTAGGGGAGAGCGATCTATTAAGCGGTAGGTTTTAAATTATACTAAAACGGCGATGCAATTGGAACAAAATTTAATTTGATGAATGGCACCAAAAATTAGCTTCAGAACTTGAGAAATAGTTACAGATTCCATCAC
>CAZEQA010000260.1:0-1509 GCA_964514265.1 uncultured Planctomycetia bacterium
CCTCTACAGGCGTAGTTAACGATATCAGGGCGATAGGCCAAATAGTGAAGGACTCAAGCGCACTATTGGTTCTCGACGCTATCAGTGGATTGGGCGCAGAAGATTTGCAGAGCGACAACTGGGGTGTAGATTGTGTAGTAGCGGGTTCGCAAAAAGCAATGATGCTTCCGCCGGGACTGGCCTTTTGTAGCGTAAGCGCCAAGGCCTGGGGGACAGCCAAGAATTCAAAACTGCCGAAATATTATTTTGACTTTCAAAAGGCAAAAAAGTCGCTGGACAAAAACGATACGACTTATACGCCCGCAGTTTCTTTAATCGTGGCCTTAAGAGAATCTCTGAGATTAATTAAAGAGGAAGGCCTGGAAAATATTTTTAAGAGGCATAAGAAGCTTGCAAAGGCAACAAGGTCTGCTCTTACCGCCTTAGGATTTAAGCTCTTTTCCAGTACGTTTTGCAATGTAGTCACATCGGCTTATGTGCCGGAAGGTATTGATAGCACACAATTGATAAAATTGATGCGTGAGGAATTCGGAGTAAGTATTGCTGATGGGCAAGCCCAATTAAAAGGAAAAATTGTCCGTATTGCCCATTTGGGGTATATGCGGCCTTCTGATATAATAACAGGAATTTCTACTTTAGAGGCGGCTCTTTCGGAATTGGGGCATAAGGTGGAATTGGGTAAAGGAGTGCGAGCTGCCAAGAAAATATTACTCAATAAAAATTGAAGATTGGAGAGGATAAGAAATGAAGGTATTGGTGAGCGATAAGCTCGGGCAGGAAGGGCTTGATATTCTTAAAAAAGAAAGGACCATTCAAGTAGATGTGAAAACAGGTCTTTCTCCCGAGGAATTAAAAAAGGTTATCGGGGATTATGATGGTTTAATTGTGCGCAGTGGCACTAACGTAACAAAGGAAATCATTTCGGCAGCTAAGAAACTGAAGATTATCGGCCGCGCCGGAGTAGGTTTGGATAATGTCGATGTAGAGGCAGCGTCTCGGTCTGGCATTGTGGTAATGAACGCCCCCGGAGGCAACACTATCTCTACAGCGGAACACACAATGAGTATGATTTTAGCGCTTTCGCGAAATATCCCCCGGGCCTGTCTGTCTCTTAAGAGTCAGCGTTGGGAGAGAAAAAAGTTTATGGGTACAGAAATTTACGGAAAGACCTTAGGAATTGTGGGGCTGGGAAGAATTGGCACAGAACTTGCTAAAAGGGCGATGAGTTTTGGGATGAAGGTTTTGGCATTCGACCCTTACCTTTCCTTGGATAAAGTAAAGACCCTCAAGATTGAGCCAGTGAGCCTGAAAAACCTTTTTAAGCGCTCAGATTATATTTCTGCGCATACACCTTTGACCGAGGAAACCAGGCACTTAATTTCTGGCAAAGAGATAGCCTTAATGAAAAAAGGGGTAAGGATTGTTAACTGCGCCCGCGGAGGCATAATTGATGAGAAGGCCTTAATCAGGGGGCTAAAATCGGGTAAGATTGCCGGTTGCGCTTTAGAT